>JAGVGS010000198.1 GCA_020057015.1 Candidatus Omnitrophota bacterium
GAACTTGCCTAAAAAAGGCCTGAAGCGCCATCTCTCCCACTTGGAGAAGGAGCAGCGCTGGAACGCCCGAGTGTTGAACTTCCTCTTCGATTATCCACTGCCACCGGCCTCGGGCGAAGTGCCTTCGCTGACCGCTGTGCGCGCCACCGGCCGATTGCGTCAGGTGAAAGACTGGAGCGGCGGGTTTGTGCTCGCAGTGCCGGTGCAGGAATTGGCGCATTGGGCGATGGCAAAATTATTCGGGCTAGCAGTCGACTGGCAGCAGAGCAGCCTGCTGCGGACTGTGACGGTCACGAACCTGGATCGGGCTCCCCCGTGGCAGCGGGCGCTCATCCGGCTCAGCGGCCCTGCCGCGAATGCCCTAATCGGCGCGCTTAGTCTCACCCTCCTGGGCACCCTGCAGCTCGATGCGTGGGTCTACACCGCCTTCCTGGCGCTCATTGCTACGGCGAATATCGGCCTGTTTATTTCCGATGCGGTGCTCTCGTTGGTGCTGCGGCAAGGGGATCTGTGGGATGGGCTCCAGGACCTGCGACGCCAGCCGGCAGCGATGCCGTATGAAGAGTTGAGCAGACGCTTGAGCGCATTCCTCTACCCATCGACTGAGATGCCGCGCCCAGAGGATCAGGCCGTGGTCGACCAGCTCATCGCCGAAGGCTATGCGACACCGCAACAGGTGGAGCGTGCGGTGGAGCTGGCTGGTGGCCATCGCGTCGAAGCCTACCAGTTCCTGACGCAGTTCGCCGCTGTCATTCGCCGGGAAGGGCTCGGCGGGTTTCTGCAACTGGCGGAGGATGAACGAGACCATGTCATATTCTTTCGGCAAGTGCGGCTCTGGGGATATGCCCCTAATGACCTTGCCTTCCTTAGTGAGCACGTTGAGCTACTGGCGAAACACGGCACCGCACCCTTCCTGTTGTTGGAAGGCTCGCTGCGGGATACGACAACGATCATCTATGGAGGGGGTGCCGTGACCCAGGCTTTTAACCTCTTTCGTGATTTTGGAAACGTCGTGGAGACCTATGGTGTGGTTTCGATCATCGCGGTATTGGAGGAAATGAACACGCCTTGGAAAAAGGTCACAGGAGGTACCCGGAGTCAATTCCTGGAGCTCAGGGGGATGGTTAAGCAAGAGGATAGGATACGCGACACGCGGGACTTTTTCACCGCGCTGCAACGGCATCGCCGCACCTTGCAAACGCTCTCGTACGACCAGCCCTCCGGAGGATGGCCAGGCAACGTCGGGGCAACAGAGCTCACCGATATTTTGAGCTCCCTGCAACGCGAAGGCGACCCGGCGAGCGTGCTTAAAGTGCTGCAAGAGATCCTGTGGTGGAATGCGAATGTGGATCACTGGGGCGGGTTGGCGCAGTTCACATCGCTCAGCCAGGGGCTGAGGCCGCGGGTAGCGAGGTCGAAGTTGGCGGACTTAGAGCAAAGTTTTGGTGCTGAGGCTTCAGCATCGTTTGCAGGCTTCATCCAGGAGGAATTGCAGGCCGCACGCCCCAACCCCTTAAGGGCGCTGGCCGATGCGGACGCAGAAACGTGGGCGCGTTTTCTCGTGCGGGAAGGCGCGGTAGCAGGTACAGAGCTGGAGCTGACGGCGTTGCTCCTAAGAAACATCAGTCCGGTATTGATTGAGAATGGGACCATCACCGTTCGGATGCTGAAGCTCCTCCAACGGATCTGGACACAGCACCAAGGCCAGTCCCCCTTGAATGTTGTGGAGGACGTCTTGATTCGGTTAGCCATTGATGATGACGGGCCACCGACGGATGCCGGGAACCGGCTGCGGCAGTATCTCGCCACGGAGCGCACGCACATCAAGCGGGCCATGGTGGCGCGAGCGCTCGCGTGGATTGCCCAGTCCCGCGAGGGCAGTCAATCACCACTCGTGTCTGCTGCGCAGACCCTCATCCAGAAGGAATCGCCGCACAGGCTCCCGGAGGCCCTCAGCTTCTTCCGGACAGCCGCCACATTGCACGACAAAGGCATGCTGACCCCAGAAGAATTCAACCGCCTGCTGATCTCAGGAAACATCGTGCAGGCCGCGTCAGCGCTGCTGCCAGAAAAAGTGGGGAAGGCTTTTGGATTGAAGATCATCGAAGTGCATCCGGAGGCTGCCGCCGCGTTGTCTGATGCGGACTTCCTGGTCGATCTCTTCAATTTCCATGCTCGGTTTGGCAGCGATTATCCAGAAGCCCACAAAATCCTCATCAATCTTGTACGGGCCTATTTGGAGCAAGGCTCAGCGGGAGTGAGGGCTTTCAAAGCCACGGGTCCGTTGCAGGCTGCGCAGGCTCCCGCCAACGTCACGGCTGCATTTGAGGCGCTGGAACAGCTTCGTGGGCACGACGGGCAGGCCGCTGCGGCAGAGATGCCGCTCTTCGAGCGCTATTTTGCCAACACCTTGGAGAATTATGATCGCCACGCAGCGGAAGTGCGCTTCAAGCCTGAAGAGCTGCTCTTTGCCTCGGAGGGGGAGCGAGCGCAGGTCGAGGCGCAACTGGCGCAGCGCGCCGGCGAGGCTACGGAGGTGGGACTACGAGAGGCGATTGAGCAGCGGGATGTGGAAACCCTGAAGACGCTGGCGCTGGGCCTGGCAGGTCTCAGCAGGAAAGACCAACGTATTCGCAATGAAGCGCTGGGGTTGCTCAAGCGGTTGGATATTCTCCGGCAGGAGCAAGTGGTGCATGAGGCGGTCGAGCTGGCGGAAGCCATCCGGGTGGTGGGTCAGCAAGATGCCACGGCGCAGGCTGGGGTGGCCGAGCGCTTACGCCAGGCGTGGCAGGCTAGATTGCCTGGGCTGGGCGAAGCGCTGCGCGCCATCCGGGCGCAGCTAGAGGCGCGCAACAAGCCAGAAGCGTCGGTGGTAGCTGATTTAGCGGGTTTGGTGCAGGCGTTGGGCCAGTCGGCCGCCGCCGGATCAGCTACGGCCGAAAAGGCAGGCCCGGTGACGGCGGAAATAAGTTTTGATCTAAAAGAGGTGTTGAAGATCGGCCGGTATGGCGCCGGCGGGCAAGGTAATTGCCAGCACAGCACGCATGCGGGCGGCTATAACCAAGGGTTGATGAGCATCATCGGGGATGCGCAGGAGCTGGTGGTGTTGTTCCGGAATAGCGCGGAGGAAGTCATTGGCTTCGCGCTGCTTCATGGCATTTGGCGTGCCGAGGGCCGGTTTGCTTATGTGCGGGAGCGGGTCTACACGAACGATGCGGCCCTGGCGGCGCAGCAACAGGCTGCGCTGGACGACATCGCTCAGCAGGTGAGCAATCTGCTGCAGGTGCCGATCTTAGCCGTCGAGTCGGTCGGAGACGCAACGGCCGATGGGTCGGCAGAGGAAGTGAGCATTCCCAAGAGTCGCGTCACCCGATATTTGGATTCCCTAGGCGGTGCCACCGCGCGGTATCCAGTGTCCAAGTCCGTGCGTGTGCTGGCCGCCACTCAACCAGCTCCAGCGGCAAGCCCGGTGCAGCCTGTGGAGTTTGCCGGGTGGTCGCAGTCGCGGCGCGAGATTCCCGCCGCCCTGCGGGGCGCGGATGACGGTGCTTTCCTCGACGATCTGCACAGCCACCGC
>JAGVGS010000114.1 GCA_020057015.1 Candidatus Omnitrophota bacterium
GCGGTGCGCGCTGCGCCCGTACCGGGCAGCATGACCCCTGCGCCCAGTGCAGGACCGAGCAGCCAGAGCAATATCCCCACCGCGCCTGGACCCGAGCGGCGGTCCGAACCACGGGGCTTCGGCTGCTTCAGCTGCAGCACAGTAGGAACATCACGAGTGATCTCATCGTAGTGCGCTTGCCACCGACGCTGGACATACCACCCTGGCACCAGTCCGCCGAGCAGGAATGCAAGAGCGCCGATAATCGATGCCTTCAGCCCGAGCCCCCACCAGAGCCCAAGCAGCCCGACAGCGCCCGTCGCGGCCATACCCAGCAGGAGCGGCAATACCGAGGCACCTCGCTGCGTGGCCACCTGCTGGATAGCATGGTGCAGTTGAACCAAGAATTCCGACGGCAGGGCGAGCCCCAATGGCACGGCTTGCGCCTGAAGCTCATCAGCGCTGAGGTCGCGCAGCTGTGCCACAGCCTCAGGCCACATGCCGGCCAGATCTGTGAAAGCCGACTCCCTGGTCCCGGCATGTGCCCGCTCTAATACTTGCCGTCCGGCCGCGCGGCGATACGCCCGCCCGGCCCCTCGTGTCAGGAACCGGAGCACCGCTGCGCGAGCCACTGGCGGGGCTTGAGCAAACCGGTGCATCTCCAGGGCGTTCAACAGTAGGTCCTCGAACGCGGCCGCACGCGCTGAAGGCGGCGCGCGCCACTGGCGGCGCGACAGCGCCTGGGCGCGATTGAGCGCATGCTCCAGCGCCATGGCCAGCATGAGCGACGGGTACGGCGGTGCATTCTTACCCTGCTTTGCCAGCTGCCGCATCTCGGCCAGCAGCGCCGCATCGAGCACCACCTGCAGTCGATTGCGGTCAAACGACATCAGTTGCGGGCTGCCCTGCATGAAGACCACGCTGACATTCGCCAGCCAATCACAACGCTCACAGGCCGCGGCATAGCGCTGAGTTTCCGCCTCCACCAACTGCCAAATCACCAACGGCACGCTGGAGTCGCGGCGTAGCAATCCGCCAGTGGCATCCAGGACGCCTGTGCCCACCACACGTGTCCGGCGAGGCGCGCGACCTGGTCGGCGCAATAGCCCTGAGGCCAGCGGATGCACAATCGGCGTCTCCGGGCCGCCTAACTGCGTGCGCAACCACCGCACCGTAGCCTCGAAGATCGCCTGACTTGCCGCATCCAGGATATTGAGCCGCGGGATGTTCACGTCACGATCGCGCAGCAAGTAGAGATTGTTATGCAGCGCGTCGTACACCCGGTTCATCCGCTGCGACAGCACCACCGCCGGAGCCTGCTCCGTGGTCCAAAGCTTCAACGAGTTCTCCCACTGCGCCAGGGCGCGCAGCACGACGGCCACGTCATCGGCCGGCGGCTCCACTCGCTCGTTTTCATGCTGTAGCATGCGCAGGTAAGCCCGGCTCGCCTGCTCGGAAGTAGAGGCCGCCTGCGCGGCATCCCATGCGGCTTCCGCCTCGAGCACTCGCGCGTGTTGCGCATCGACCACGCGCTGTGCCTCAAGAAGCGCATTCAGGGCTCTCTCATGGCGCTGCCTGTAGCGAAAATCAGTCTCGGCATCGCGCTGCCATTCAATATTCTGACCCTCGCGCCCGCGCTCCACCTGCACCAGAATATTGCTGCGGAAGCGGTTGTATTCGCGGGTGATGCGACGCAGCCGGGCTTCAGCCTCGTGTTGGGCAACACGTGCAGCCTGTAGTGCCCCGCGCGCTTGCTCAACGGCGCTCCTGGCTTGGGCGATGCGTTGGAGTCTTTCTTCATTGTCACGCCCCGCCGCCAGCCATGCGACCAAGGGTGCCAAGCGTCCCGTCAGGAAGCCCACCGCCTCATCAATAAAGCGCTGTTCCAGGCGGCTCCCTGCCCGAGCGCCACGGTTTACCCATTGCCGTTCGGCGGCCTGCACAACGCTGTGGTGTTCGTGATGCGTCTGCTGCCACTGCGCATGGGTCAGGCGGCTCAGCTGCTCATAGAACGTCTCCTGGGCCAGGCCCCGATCGTAGTCTGCTGCCGCCAGCCATAATTGCCGCACTTCCTCCGACTGCGCATCCCACAACTGCTGCACTCGGCTCGTGAGGCCGGCCTCCCTGTCGTGATCAGATTGCCGATCCGCCAGCTGCACGGCTTGCTGCCACTCCGGCGCCTGCGCCATGGCCTGCCACTGCGCCCAGCGATTGTCGATCGCCTCAAGCGCTTCGTCGCGCAGCCGGTGTCCTGCCATCCGGTACAGGCGCTCGAAGACCCAGCGCTGTGCCGCAGCCGCATCTTGCCCATGCACGTCGAGCAGCGCGGCATGGCGCTCTACCACCTCGGGATGGGTCCAGATGTCATCGCTGAGCGCCTGCCGACCGGCCGCCGTATCCACACCCTGCGCGTACGCCTCGCTCAACTCGCGGAACCGGCCCAGGAAAGCGGTCACCAACGGCACCTCACGCGGCAACTCTCCCAGATGCTGTTGGGCGCCGATCCATGTTTGGCCCTGAGGCGTCCGCTGCACGCGTTCATGCAGCCGCAACGGCGCCTCGGCTCGGAGCACTGTCGCAAAGAGCTCGTTGGCGGTTTCCCAGGCATAGCTCTGCGATTCGAACTGTGTGCGCTCGTACAGCCGGGCTTGGGCTTGCGTGAGATTGCCGCGCGCAGCTATCAGAAGCGGGCGCGCGTGCTCGCCCAGCACCTGCCAAAGCTGCGCGGCGAGCGCGGCTTGTTCGGCCTCATAGCCGGTTTCGCGGCGAGCCGTGCGGGCACGCGCCTCGCGCAGTTGCACGCCAAACACCTGTGCGAGGCGTGGTACCTCTGTTACCAGCACGCGGCTGGCCTCTTCGGTACGATGCGCCTGGTGCTCCTGCTCCACGTGGCGTCCCAGCGCTGCGGCTGCGCCTGCCGCCTGGCCGGCGTAAGCATCAGTCAGCACCTCGTGATAGCGCGGCGCCTCACCCCACTGCCACAGTGTCTCTGCCAATGCTCGACGAGCCGCCGTCTGTGGAACACCCGTGGGGGCCAGCAGCACCTCATCCACCAGCTCTTGGATCTCGGGGTTTGCCAGCAGCTGCTCAGTCACGCGCTCAACCGCCAGATCCGCTTGACGATTCGTGACCCCCTCCGAGATGCTCAACAAGCGCTCCAGGGCCGCCTCCTGCGCCCGGGCTTCTTCCTGATACACGTCAGTCAGGTCCTCATGGCTGCGCTGAATTACCGGGAGGGCCCACACCGCTTCGCGCAGGAAGGCGTGCAACTGTTCGGCCTGATCGTATGCTCCCAACGCCAAGGCGTTCTGCCACCGCCTCAACCACGCGTTTAATGATTGCCCATTGACCTGCGTATTAGCCTCTAGGAGGCTGAAATGGAACGTATTGAACAGCTCGGCCACCCGTGCGCGCGCAGCGTTTAAGCTAATGGCCAGGGCCCGGTCAAACAGCTGACTATGGGCAAACCGCTTGTTGCCGTTGGCTGCGGCGATCAAGTCCGCGCGGTGCAGCGCCGAGAGCGTCTGCCACAATCGCAGCTTTGTTGCCTCACGCCGCGCGAGGAAGGCTGGCTCCTCGACCGCCTGCTCATCTGCTGTCCAACGCGCACGGCGGTACACCTCGCGGCGAAAAGCCCGCAGCTCAGACTCAAAGCGGCGCGCGACTCGAGCGGCAGCCGGGCTGGGGTATCGTTGCATCGAACGCGGCGCGAGCAATCCCCAGCGCTCTAGCCAGCGAGCAACACGGCCTTGACGCGGGCGACGCAGGTGCCCCGCATCTTCTCGCACCCGGTCAGCATCCGCCTCTAACAACCGGTGCATTAGTTGTTCGGCCATGGCAAGATCCGTGGGCGGGTCCATGATGGCTTCCATCAGCCGCAGCGGCTCCTGATAATCCTGCATCACTTGCTCCCGCAGAGCTCGCATCGCCTGCTGCTGCTGCTCCCGCAACTCTGCCACGCTCGCCATGTCACCCGCTAACTCTGCATCCGAAATCTCGGTATTCCATCGGCGCAAGTCCCTGAGAACCTCATGGTGCTGGCTGAGCCATGCGGTGCTGCGGACCACAATCTCTTGTAGCTGTCGCTCCACCGCTTGCTGGGGCGTCTCCTGCGGTGCATGGCGGCGGCCGTAGAACCAGCCGATCACGGTGAAGACCACCCCCAAACCGATGCCGCTCCAGATCAGCACGGAGAAGAAGATGGTAAACGGCGTGGCGAGTTTCATGGTCTCGTTCAGCGAGAAGAACCATAGGGCCGGCACCGCACCCTCTGCCCCGGTCATCGCTGAGGCGAAGCCCACTATGCCATGTGGCAGCGTTTGAAAGGCCCAAGCGAATAGTTCGATGGGCCCGAAGATCGCCGTCAAGCTGACCAGCCAGATCGCGCTGCCTAAAACATACGAACCCCACCGCACCCACCTTTCCTGGTTGCGCACACCGCGCGTGTAGCCGCCATACCGGTCGTACTTGAAGTCGTGGCCCAAGAGCCAGGCCCAGGCTGGTGCGAACCCAAACGAGCCGATGAGAATGGTGCTGGCGCGCCAGATCAGATCGCGTGGCATGATGCTGGGCACGAAGTACAGCCCGACGGTGCTGAGCATGATCACGAAAGCCTGTGAGAACATCCGGACATTCTGCTGATACAGCAGGTTGAGCGCACCCACCACGGCCACCGGCCAAACCAGACGAGGCGGCGGCTCGTCGGGCCGGAACAGGTTGTAATACATCAGGCGCACGATCTGAGGCACCCCTAACGCGACAGCCACGGGCTTCATGATGACTTTCGTCAGGAAGATCATCGCGGAGGCCAAAAACTCGCCGGCGGCCCAGCTCAGCCAAATCGGCACTTGGACGGCGGCGGCCAGGAAGCCCTCTTCACGGCGCACTTCGCGGAACTGGAACGCCATGCGCCCCAGAGCCTGGAAGCTCGGGTGGAACTTTGGATGGATCAGCAGCAGCATGATGGTGATGAACGCAAACTCCCCCAGGAACGGGAAGAGCGTCTCGATCGAGCCGGCGATAAATACGGCCTTGAAGGTGAGCGTCAACTGATAGAGCCAAACCATCTCGCCCACCAGACCGCGGATCACGGCATTCGATTCGTCCTTTGTCGCCGGGCTTAAGCGCGGGATGCGCATTTCTCCCGCTGCCTCCTTGGCGCGGATGATGCGGCTGGCGCGCCACAGCAGCCCGGCATATTTATTGAGCCGGCCGACGCGGTTGACCAACAGCGGCGTGCCGAAAAACACGCCGGTCAGCGTGCCGACGACTGCGGATACGCCTGACAGCCCCAGCAGCGGGGCGCCGAACCAGGCGCCGAGGGCGAAGACCGGCAACGCGCCCAGCGTCCAGGAAAACAGGAAGGGCCGGTCCCGCAACGGGGCCATGACCCGGAAGACGAAGACCTGGGGCAGGTCGAAGACGAGCATCCACTTGCTCAACTCGCGGTTCCATTCCTGCCCGAAGTTGAACATCGGATCCTCGCCCATACTGACCTGGGCCAGATAGTTGCGTGAGCCCGGTGCACTGGCCTCGCCGGAGAGGATGGTCATGATCTCATCCTCGCTCTTGGCGACCAGGTCGTCGCTCGCCCGTAGGCTGCGGTAGAAAGGCCAGAGGTGCTCGTAGCCCTGCGGCTGGATCATGCGCTCATACACCTGGCGGGTCCGCTTGGCATACTTGCCTGGGAATCGCAGCTCGTTGTGCAATACCGCTTGCCCCTCCGGCATCGCGCTGAGCATTTCCTGCGGCCCGTACTTCATGAGCAGCGTGTGCCCGGTCGCGTACTGGTCCGTAAAATACATGCGCGGCCGCATCATGATCGCCGTGTTCCGCGAGTCGGCCAGGGTCGCGACCGTGTGCAGGATGCCCTCATACGTGAGCACATTTCCAGGATCGAAGACGAAGGCGTATGGAACCGTGTCTTCGCCTCGCAGGTTGCGGGCGCGCAGGTTGCGCAGGTCTAACGGATCGGCAGGATCGCCGCCCAGCAGGTCGCGGATGCCATGCATCGCGTTGGGGCCGCTGGGGCGCACGAACCCTTCGCCCCGGGCGAGCTCCTGCGGCGTGTAGGGCACGCGGTGTTGCTCATCCGCCGGATCCGTGTTGTACTCCGGATGGGTGCGCACAAAGCCTTCATCTGTTTCATAGAGCCAGCGGTCTATCACGTACCAGGTGCCTGGCTTGGTGAGTTTCTTATCGCGTAAGAATAAGTAGCAGCGGTTGCGCACGGAGGCAGGGAGCTCTGCGAGGCGCTGCTCGAGGAGCTGCTTTACGTCATGGTAGTGGTCAATGTGAATCCGGCGCTCTTGCGCCATTCGCCGTTCAGCTTGCTCCATCCGCAGCCGCATGCGAGCCACCGTGGCCTCCGAGGCCCCGTTGTGGCGGCCTTGGATCCATCGGGCCTGGGCGCGCTCAAACGACATGACCGCTGCATCCAGTCCTGTGTTCGTGATTTGCAACGTGAACGCCAGATAGAGGTTGGGATCGTTGGCCTGTTCCATGAGCGCGCCGTAATCCCGCAACACGAGATCCACGTTACCCAGATCCCCCACGCTGATGTGGTTGGGCGTGTTCTTGTCATAGCGGAGGATATTACCGATCTGCAGCAGCATCCGCGCATCCGATGGCAGGCGCCCAGCGCGCACGATGTCTTCGCGCTCAAAGGGCTTGAGCGCCTCGGTGCCGGTGGCGCGCGGCGACAGCCGCTTGGTCAGCAGCCCGGCAACGTAGATCAGCCCCGTGACGGCCAGCGCCGCCGGCCAGAAGCCCCAGAGGCCGGCCACGAGATAGCCCAACACCCCACTCAGCAGGACGCCCGCGGTCATCACCGGATAGCGGTGCCCAGGCAGCAGCACATACTTATCCGTGATCACATTGATGAGATAGTACAGGGTGGCGGCCCAAGCGAGGATCGTAGAGCCTGAGACCACGGAGTAGTTGACGGCCACGAGAATGCTGCCCACGAGCCAAGCGGTGAGGACCGCATTCGTCACGTAGTGCGTAAACTGGCGCCGGGTGAGCGCCATATGCTGCGCTTCATGCTGAGTGTTCGCGGTGCGATAGACACGTCGGTTCTGCAGCCAGCGCCGCAGCGCCTCCAAGGCGCCCCAGAGCACGCCGGCCAGCGCTATGGTGTGGAGGTTGCCCCAGCCGTAGGTCTGCCACACGCGCTGACGCTGCTTCTCGACCCAGGACCAATTGCGCTGCCACAGCTCAGGGCTGACATGGGCCACGAGGAAATCTTGGGCCTGCTGCTGCTGCATCGCCGCGATGGGCCGCGACACCCAGTCTTCCAGGTAGCGATAGCCGAGCGTTTGCGCGGCCCCCTCGTCCTTCATCCCCAGCAGCTCCGGATCCTCCAGCCCGATGCGCGTGCGGGTATCGAGGTCGCTGTAATCCACGAACACCAACAGATCGCGGAAGCTGACCGGCAAGTTGAGATCGTAGGTGCCCCGTGGGGTCTTTGAGCGGTCGGAGACCGAGGACTTGTTATCGTTGTCTGTGCGGGCCTGCGTCAGCTGCTCCTGGAGCGCCAGCGCCTGGCGCACTTTCAGGGACAGCGCGGCCAGCTCCACGTGCCGCCTCTGCATGCGCTCGACCAGGCGCTGCACCAGGACCGGGTCCTGGAACTCCAGCCCAGGCGCCAGGCCCAGCACCTTCTGCACCCCTTCGGCCAGCACCGCGGGGGCGGTAGTCGGGCCGATGAGCTCCTGCTCCGGCACCGGCGAGAGTCCCAGCTTGAACCAACTGTCTACCAGGAACCGCGTGCGTACACGTGCCTGGGGCATGGTGCCATCGAAGCCGGCCTGCTGTGCCCAGTCCCACACTTGCTGCTCCACCGTCAACCATTCCTTGATATCATCGATCTCGATGCTGCCGTCATCCGCCAAGCCGGCCTGACTGCGGGCTTTGAACGTAGGCAACTCGAGATCGTGCTCTGCGAACGCCGGCTGGATCTCGCCCGCGGTTTTGATCTGCTTACCCAGCCGCGTGATCCGCTCGGTGAGTGTCTCCTCCAACGATTTCTTCAGCACTTTGTCTGCCGCTGCCACGCCGATCTCGTCCAGGCCGAAGCGATGGAAGGCCTCATCGGCATAGTAGCCGGCCGCATCTTCTTCCGCCGCGGTCACCGGTACGCCCTGGTCTACGAACACCTCTTGCAGAATCCGCTGCCGCAGCCCCACAAAGCGCTGCAGCGTTTCGGCCGAGGTATAGCCAGACTCCCGCATGGCGCGCATGAGGAAATTGATCTGTCCGCGGTCGAGCGTCTCGTGATACTGCCGTGCCGCCGCCTGGGTCAGCGTGCGCGCCATGCGCTCTTCATCGAAGGCGCGGGCATATTGCGCGCGCCGCTCGCTGCGGCGCGCCTCTTGCTCTGCGCGCACCGGCCGCAGTCGGCTTTCGACCCGTGCGTAATTATCCCGCTGGTCATCCACGAGCTTCATGCGCCCGGCGCGTTGCGCCACAAAGGCTATCAGGCGGGGTGCCAAAGCGCTCTCCAGCGCCGTCAGTTGTGGAGCGAGCTGAACGTACAGATCCGCCTGCGGATCGCGCGCCAGGATCTCGGGGGCCAGCAGCAGCACAAACGAGCGCTTGACCTGCTCCAGCAGGTTCACGAACTCGCGCTGGGCTGCCAGCACCCGCGCCTCGGGCTGGTCTGCTGTCTGCAAGACCTTCTGATCCAGCTCCTCCAGCCAGCGGCTGAGCTGTTGCATCCGTGCCGGGTCGAGCGAACCGCCAACCACCGCCAACTGCAGCTGAACCGCGCGGCGCAGCGGGTTGCCTTCGTCTCCGAGATCCATCAGGAAGAGGTTTTCGCGGCCGGTGGTGGCGAAGCGCCCCTCCAGCGTACGCGGCAGGTCCAGATGCAAGCTGTTCGCGCCGCGGCGTGAGTCGGTGAGGTTGGTGCCGATCGTCTCATACGGGAGATAATAGCCAACCCGGGCGAACAGTGAATCGGGCGCATGGAGCGCGGGATCGCCCAATTGCCGGTGCGCCGCCTCTTGAATCAACCGCGCGTCATCCTGCCATTGCCGCAGATCCGTCTGCCCCCGGCTCAATTCCTTCGTGCGCACTCCCAACCCAAAACGCTCGCCTTCTCCCATCTGGGGCGCGCCAAAGGGCATCCGGGCGAGATTCTCGTTCTCATGCCGCTCGGCTTCGCCCGCGTAAATTTGGAAGAGCCCCATGTCGGCGCGGCTGCGCCGCCCGAGGGCGATGTCTCGCTGATATCCGGAGAGATCGGCCATCGGCAACTCGCGGCGTTGGCCGACGCCTTGGTGCGAAATGATGTGGCAGACCAGCGTGAACATCTTGTCGGCTTCAGCTTCCACGAACTGGTCGCGCGTCAGCCTCCGCACCCGCATTTCATAGGCCGCGTTGCGCCCGGCATCGCTGTCATCCACCACGCGCTCCATGAGGCCTTCAACCCCCGGCTCGCCCTTGATCCGCTTGAGCATCTCGGTGCGCTGCTTTTCCGTGAGCCAGCGAGGCCGAGTCGGATGCGCCGGGTCGGCCCAGGCGGTCAGCTCGGTGAGGAGTTGTTCGCCGGCCAGGCGGTTGGCCTGCCGGGCCACCGCAAAGTCCGCCATCAGAACATCAATCTCTTCGTCGATCGTCCGCTCGGGCACCCGTTTGAATTCCACTTCCAGGGGCGGCCGCAGGCCGTGGACCAACTCGTAGTAGTACTGGCCGCCGCGGCCCAGGGAGACGCCGTGGGCTTGCGCGGCGCGGTAGATCCGCATGAGCTTGTTATATGCATATTCCAGGTCCTGGCCGGTGATGTCGGCCAGCCCATGAATCGGCCGCCCGTCCGACGAGGCCTGCCCGCGTTCGATTTCCAGCTGCAACACCTGCTCGAGCATGCGCGCAAAGGCGGCATAGTCGCCCAGCGCGTTCACGCGCTTGAGCCGGTCGCGCGTATGCAGATCCAGGTCGCGCGGCGCGCCGAAGTGCTTGTCATAGGCCGCGATCTCGTCGCCCATATGGGTCAACACGTACTCGATATGGCTGAGGTGGGCGGCCATATCCGCATCGCTCCACTTCGGGTTGCGCATCCAGTCCTTCAGGTGGGAGACCAGGAAGCCCTGGCCCTCGGCCGTCAGCCAGTTGGCCGGCGCAGCGGCCTCATGGCCCTGCTGCTTGTTGTACAGCGCCTGCGCGGCGGACATATTGCGCAAGGACAGCATTTTCTCCATGAAGCCGCCATACGACTGTTCCAACTGCTCACGCTCCTTGGCGCCCAGGGGGCGGCTCAGGTCGAAGTGTAGACCGCCATTGAGATCACGGAAGAAGACCCGCGCCCAATACGTGGCGGTCGCGAGCACGATGTTCATGCGCGCCTTCTCATTCTCGAGCTGAATCTGCATGACCAACGCCTGGCGCTGTAGCGCCGTGGTGCGCGGGTCGTCGAGCTGACGCAGTAGCATGCGCAGCAGATCCGACTCAGGCAGCGCCGCGATCTGTTCGACCGAGGCCTTGCCCACGAACTTCTTGATGGGGAGCACGAACATCTCGTCCAGGAGGGCGAGGTAGCGCTCCAGCTCATCCGGCGCCATATCATGGGCGATGGCAAAACCGGTCAGCGACTCGAACATGCCTTTGAAATAGAGGTTGCCGAAGCGCACGCTGGTCTGCGGCTCGGTCAGCTCGCTGATGTGGTCCAGCGCCGGATACAGCCGCTGCACCGCCCGTTGGATGACGTCCTGATAGCGCTGACGCCTCGGGGTGTCGATCTGCTGCAGCACCAGGCGGTTCCAGACCGAGGCGCTGCGCCCAAGCCACTGTAGGCTCTCGGCGACAGCCGCCGGGTCGCGCAGCACGCCACCCCGGCGCTCGGTCACCACCTCCTGCAGACGCGCCAGGTCCTGGGCCACGCGAGCGCGCAACACCGCAGGCTCGCGCAGCGCGGTATTCTCCTCCATTTCCAGCGCGTAGAAGAAGGCCAGCGCCACTTTCTTCAGCAGGTTGCGGTCCGCTCGCAAGCCGGTCGTGGGATCGAAGAGTTGGTCGTTGTAATATGGAAACAGGCGGTTGAAGATCGGTTCCACCGGCACCGAAAGGACGTTGGGCAGCAGTTCGGGATCGGTGATCTGCCGCAGCGCATCGAAGACCTCAGGGGCTACCTGGGCCATCCGCGCCAGTAAGGCCGGCTGCTGCTCGAGGCCGTAGGTCTTCAGCAGCTCGTGCAGGAACACGCTCCAGTCATGCTGGTTGAGCAGCAGGTCGTCATCGTCCACGGCCGGATCGTCCCAATGGGCGATCTTCGCGGCCCTCAAGAATCCGACCGTGCCCTGCTCGAACGCCGGCGTCACACCGTACGGTTCGAGTGCCAGATGGCCGATGGGCACCGCCACCTTCCCGCCCTGCTTAGCCACCGAAGTCAGCGCCGTGATCGTCTGCGGCGGCACATGTTGGAATTGGTCGCCCCGCATCGGCATCTCGGGCACGATATCGTTGTTCGGCGTGCGGGTCTTGGCAGCGCGCCAGGCAGCAGGCACCTCGACCACCGGGGGCGACACGGCATCGAACTCGCGATACGCGACAGCCCGAAGCAGGCCAGCACGTTGCGCCTCAGGTGATTCATCGCGCGCCGGCAGGCCCAGCACCTGGCGCAGCGGCGGCAGTTCGACATACCGCCCCAGCGCCTGGTAGCGGCTGGCCACTTCCACCACCGCCCGGGCACGCTCGCCCATCAGACGGGCCACGCGCGAGAGATGGCTGGACACGACGCCGGCATGGCTGCGCCCTTCCAAGTACTCCAGGATCAACTCGTCCGTCTTGATCGTCAGCAGCTCGCGCAGCTGGCGGTCCGCTTGATCGAGCACCACGAGGGCTTCGATGAGGTCATCCTGCCGCTGGACGCGCTCGATCTCGGCGTCATAGGAGGCCTGGGCCCGCTGCTCGCCCAACTGCCGCTGCTGCGCCTGCAGCACGCGATCGCGCTCCCGCGCTCCGCTGCCGACCAACGTCACCCCGCCGACCAGGTTCACCATCGTGGCCCCGGCCACGCTGTCTTGCTCCACATCCAGATGCAGATTCGGCAGGGCCCGCAGCGCATTGTCCCAGCGCTCCAGACGCTTGGCCTCGCTCAAGGCTTTCAGCTCCTTCACGCGCGCCTGGGCTCGCTCGGTGCCAGGAGGAATCGCCGCGCCGCCCAGCGCCTCGCGAATCGCGCCGACCATCAGCTCAGGGTCCGGCGTGGTTTCCACGACCGCCTCGAGGAGCGGCTGGCCCAGGGCATCGGACAGCTCCTTGACCGCCGTCTGCAGCTCCTTACGCGCTTTGTCAGCCTGCTGGCGGAACCCCTCGGTGAGCAAGCTTGCCGTGCGGGCCTCATCCGGCCCCTTGAAGCCGCCGGTCACCACGGCGCTCAGCTGTTCGATGTCCGGCAGGAGCTCCTGGCTGAAGATCGACTCCTTGGCCTGCGCTTCGGCCAGCCGGGCGTAGATGTCCTGGATGCGGTCAGCTTCCTGCGCTAGCGTGGCTTCGCTCTGCCACTCGGCAGCCAACATCTCTGCCGCTTGGGCGCCGACCATCGGCGGCGTCACGGATTGGCCAGAGAAAATGGTCAGGCGCGCGAACGGGTTGAGCTGGCTCGGGTCGGTACTGTTCACCCGCAAGCCGACATCGATGCTGGCCCGGGAAAGACCGCTGGACGCCTTCAGGTACGCCTGCTCCAGTTGCAGCAGCTTGGTCCGTATTTGTTGGCGCTGTACAGCCAAGGCTTCTGGTGCCAGGTCCTCACCGGCCGTCGGCCCCAGCGGCATCAAATGGCGGGCCTGCCGACGCGCCTGCACGGTTTCCGGACGCAAGCCTAGACTCACGAGGCGCAGCTCGGCTTTGAACAGCTCGCTCTGCGCCTCCTGCAGCTCTTGCGAGCGCAGCAGATCCGACTGCGCTTCCAACCGGGCGCTGCTGCGTTCCTCCAGCGAAGCACCCTCAAGCAGCGCCGTGCGGGTCGGGTGCGCCGCATCCAGGAGGGCCACCTGGTCGCGTGCCGCAAGATAGAAGTCGATCGCCGCCTGCTCGGCGTTTTGCACCGCAATGTGCTCATCATGGCTGCGCAGCAAGTTGACGTCGCCTCGCGCGTTCTCCAGCTCAACCAACCGCTCGCGCGCCTCGCGAGACTTCAGGGGAAACAGCGCTTCTTTCATCAGCCAGCCCACCACGGGCACCTTGTCCAGACGCGAGAAACGGTAGAGCGCGTCCACGGGCCAGAAGAGTGTTTCGGTGACCTTCGGTGGGATGGTAAACAGGTTCAGGTAATTGCGCTCGAAGAAGGCGGTGAACGGCGTCGCCCCCTGAGCCGGATTGAAGGAGATGAGGTCCAAATGCAACTCGATGGGCTCCATGCGGTTGGCAATGACCGCTTGGAGCTGGTGCGATTCGGCCTCCTTGATCGCCAGGCGCTGGCGGACAAACGGGTCGTAGCGGCCAATGAGTACCTTATCCCAGGCCGTCACCAGGCGGTTCAGCGCATAGCCCTCTTTGGCTTTCCATTTCACCTCGGGGCTGAAGAAGGCCACTGTAGCTCCGAGGTCGGCCACGCGCTGGACCAAAGCATTGAGCAGAGCCGGCGGGGCCAACCCGGTGTCGTGCGCCACCAGATCAATTTCATTCAACTGCCGTTCGATCTCTGCCGCCACTTTGGCGTTGCGTTCGCGCACCGGCGGCTCTAGCGCCTCGATCACCGGTCGCAAGGCGGTTAGTTGCTGGCGCCCTTCGGCCACGAAGCCGGCCAGCCCGGTGTGCAGGGCCTCACCCTCTGAGGTCCAAGTCCAGCGGCCCTCGCCCTCGGACCGCACATAGCGACCAAACCGCCAGGCTGCCAAACGCTCCACGACCTGTTCGGGCCGCTGCACCTCGGCGAGGTCCAGCCGGTCCCCGGTGACAAGCGCCGCGGCCTGCCCAATATCGAGCAGCAACAGCCGCAGCTGTCCCTGCACGGTACTGATCCCCTCGCGCAGCAGGTGCCGTTCATTTTCCAGCCGAGCGCGCTGGCCCCGCATGTCTAGCCCGGTCTGTTCATAACCTTGGATGTCGCGCTCCTGGCCGTTCAGGTTCGCCAGCCGCTCTTCCAGCACCGGCAGGACGGCTTGCAGTTCGCTGAGCGACATCAGCTGCTCGGCCAGTGTTTTCGCCATCTGCCCGCTCGCTTCGACCTCGGTCAGGTCGGCCTGGTCGATGGCTTGTTCGGCCTGTAAGAGCTTATAGAAGCGCGAGACGTCCAGCAGTTGCCAGTCCACGCCCAGGCCGGTCGTAAACGTCCCCTGGAACAGATCGGTCAGGGGCTGCGGGTTGACGCCCTGGGGATCGACCCCGCCAAAATATCGGAACGCGAGGCTCAGCCGCGGCCAGTATGCATCGCGGACCGCTTGGAGCTCCTGAGCCTTCTGGGCGCGGAAGGCCCGCAGCCGGTCGAACTGCGGATGCCGCTCACGGGCCACGCGCAGCAGATCGTCCAGGTTGGCTTGCAGCGTTTGGGGAGTGGCGTCTTTCGCCGGCCCCAGCGCGTCTTCTTTGCTCACGCCCTTATAGCCGCGGGCCTTATCCAGCAAGTAGGTGACGGTGGCCCGGGGCAGATCGAGCATCACCTGAGTGCCCTGCTCCACGCCTTCGAGCACCCGATCCCCGAGGCTGATATGCGGCGCCTCTACCGCCGCGTGGGGCGCTTCATACTTGACGCTCTGGCGCCGGAAACGCTGCACGTCACGCTCAGCATCGCGCAAGTCCGCGCGCGCCTGCTCCACATCGCCGAGCAGATTGAGCCAAGCTTCCATGCCCAGCTCGTCGGCAACCATCGCTTGGTCCAGTACTCCCAGTCGCTGCTCCAGGTCCGTCACCCGCGCCTGGCGTTGGGCAGCGCGCGTCTGGGCCAGCTGCGTCAACTCGCTGGTCTTGGCGACCTCGTACTCCTGGCGCCGGGCCACTTCCGCCTCCTCGAAGACGGACGCGGCCCACCCGTAGACCGCCGCATTCTTGAGCGCTTCGCGGCCCTTGTCGAAGATCCCGACACGCACAAACATGTTGAGCATGTACATCGGACCCACGGCGTTCAGCGCCGCTGCCCGGGCCAAGTCTGTGACCATCTCGATGCTCAGCTCATCGCGATAGCGCGCGGGAATGCCGGCTTCCAGGCGCGCCACCTTCGCCTCAACCAACTGCCGCGTGAGCGCAGAGTAGCGCGATGCGCCGCCCTCGCGCAGGAGGGCCGCCACCTGCGCCTCCTGCACCTCGAAAGCCACCGGCTGATCCAGCGGCCAGCGCAGCAGGCGCTTCAGGTTCATCTCAGCCACCCGCCCCACGCGGCTGGCCCGTAGCAGCTCGCGCTGCGCATCAGCAATCTGCTGTTCGAGCAACCCTGAGGCCTGCAGCAGCTTCGGATCCTCGATCTGGCGATCCACCTTGCCGCGCACGGCCTCGCGTTGCGCCTGCAGGCGCGCCACCAGCGCCTGTAAGTCCGCTACGCGCTGACGTCCGTAGGCCAGGTCGTCAAACTGCTCCGCCGCCCACAGGGCTTGCAGCCCTTGCTGACGATCGGTTTCAAGTTCCGCTTCCTTCTTCGCCCAGCGCAACGCCGCGCGCCGCGTCTTCACGTCCGCGTTGTACAGCCCGAAGCGCACCAACAGCTCGGCCCGTACCCGCGGCTGGAACAAGAGGTCGCTGATGTCCGCATGCCGGGCTCGCGCCTCGCGCTCCAGGAACAGCAGGAAGAAGAAATCTTCCGTCGTGATATCCGCGTCGCGGCCGAAGGCGAGCTTGGCGTATTGCTGGTAATGCGGTAGGGCGCGCTCGATGTCCCGCAGCAGCACCTCGAGGGGGGCGCCGTTCTCGCGCTCCAACGTCTCGCGGTTCAGCGCCAGGAACACGGCGATGCTGTTGGCGCGGCTGACCTGGCCTGCCGCCGCCGTCGGCTCTAGCGTCAAAAGATCGAAACGCGTCAGCGCGTCAGCATCCAGCGCGCCATCCCCATCACGGTCAATACGCACCTGGTCGAGCCCGAAGAGCCGGAAGAAGGTCGCGCTGGTGACGTAGCCGTAGTTGCCGAAGAAGGTGCTCGCTGAAATCGCCTGCTGGCTGATGACGACATCCCGGCCCTCGGCGTCGATGAAACCCAGGTCGCCGCCGGCGTTGAGCACCCGCTGGAATTCAGGGTTGCTCAGGATGCCGGCGTTGGCGTCGATGAACAGGTCCAGCGGTATCTCGGCGGCTTGCTCCTCGGGCCGCAGGAAGTCGATCACCCCGCCCTTGCGCACCGTGATGCCCAGCAGCACCTGGCCGTCGTCGCCGACGCGTGCCGCCTGCGCGGCAAAGAAAGCCGACAGCCCTAGCACGCGCTGCGCCTCGTTACGCAGCGATGGGTTCGCTTTTTCATCGCCTGCCAGACCCATCAATTGTCGCGCGTTGAGGCCATGCAGCACCGGGGCCGCGGCCGGGTCGATCAACCGCTGGAAGCTCTCGCGCTGCAGGATGTGGTCCTGCACGAGGGCGAAGTCTTCCAACGGCATGGTCTCGCGCTGCGTGCCGGTGCGGGAAAGCTGGTAGCCACCCGCCTCGTCCATGCGCGTGCCACTCGCCGTGAAGGCCACGGAGCCTAAGATGCCCGCGGCCTGCTGGCGCTCCTCGGCCGAGCGGGCCGGGTCATTGGACTGCACCAGCAGTTGGCGGTACAGCTCATTGCTGACCAGCCGGATGACGCCGGGCTGCTCGCTGACGGCGGCCTGGCGCTGGAAGTAGTCGTCCAGGTCCACCTGTTGCGGGGGCGTGAATTCTTCGGCCTGGTCGCCGGCCTGGTGGGCGTCGAAGCGGCCGTTGCCGTTGCGGTCGCGGTAGAAGCGGATCTGCCATCGGCCGTCGGCCCCGGGTTCCAACTGCAATGCCGTGCCCGCGTACAAGCCCAGCACCGCGGCCGCCATGACGCCGTCGCTTCCGCTGCTGCCGGAAAGCGCGACCAGGTTGACGCGGCTGAGCTGCCGGCCCTCGGCCGTGCGCAGCACCACCGTGTCGCCCTCGAGGAAGCCCCGCACGCCCGGCAGCTCGCTGATGGCCACCTGCGTCAGCAGGAAGGTGTTCACGTCCACCGTCTGGGGGGCGGCCGCGGGGCGGCCCTCCTCATCCAGGATGGTCAGCGTAACCGTGCCGTCGGGGTTCACCGTCGAGCGCACCGCCAAGCCGGAGTAAAAGCCCAAGACCACCGTGGCCACGGCGCGGTCCTCGGCGCTGGCGGCCGGATCGCCGGAGAGCTGCAGCAGTGCCAGGCGGTTGAGGCCGCGGAAGACGGCCGGCGCTTCGCCGTCTGTGAATTTCGCAAATCCCTCGGTTTCCATGGTGCCGCGCCAGCCGCCGAAGAACAGGCTTGCGTCTACCGACGTCGGCTGGTTCGTCCGGCCCTCGGCATCAGCCACGCGGATCGTCACCTGCCCGCCGTTGACCTCGACCGTCAAGGTGCCAAGGCTGGATGCGAAGTTGCGGGCCGCCTCTTCCGCGGTTGGCGCCTTCTTGCCCAACTGCTGCGGCGGGATGATGAAATCGAAGTCCCCGTCGCCGTCGGTATCCTCCATGCGCTCGGCAAAGAAGGTGAGCGTGCCGGCGCTTTTTGGATTGGTTAGTAATTTCTTCGGGTCGCGCTGGCGCAGCTCGAAAATATCGCGGAAATCCCTATTGTCCTTCAGGAACACGAACCGCTGGAAGCGCGCATCTGCCTCCTCCACGCTCAGGCCCAAGCCCTGGGGCTCTTTCAGCGCATGGAAGCTGATGATGCCGGCGAACTCCGGGTCGCCTACCAGCAGGAGCTCAAATTCCGTCTTCGAGCGTAGGTCGAAGAACTCCAGGATGGCTGCGCTGTCGCCGTACTTGACCAGGAACTCCGGCGCCCGGATGCCGCCGGGCAGCGTCCCGCCATCCCCTGGCACCACACCGCCGGTAATGGGCGGAACCACGACAGGCCCATCGCCGCCCGGGGTATACGCCGAGGCCACCTGGGTGATTTCGCCGACTTCGTTCTGCAGGGCCACGGCCTGGCTGCGCAGCTGCTCGCGCGATTCCGGCGCCAGAC
>JAGVGS010000061.1 GCA_020057015.1 Candidatus Omnitrophota bacterium
ACCGCGCCCATGCTGGCCGCCTGGCCCACGCAGTACGTCGCCACCGGCGGCTTCACGAACTGCATGGTGTCGTAAATCGCCAGGCCCGCGGTGACCGAGCCGCCCGGGCTGTTGATGTACACGCTGATCTCTTTGTCCGCGTCTTCGCTGTGCAGAAAGAGCAGCTGCGCGATCACGAGGTTGGAGACATTGTCGTCGATGGGCGTGCCGATGAAAATGACGCGGTCCTTCAGCAGGCGGGAATAAATGTCATACGCGCGCTCGCCCCGCGGCGACTGCTCCACCACCATCGGCACTAGGATTTGCCCCTCACTCTGCATGCGTCCTCCCTCTCGTGGGGTTGCGTTACGTCTTCGCTGCGGGCGCGCGCGCGTCGGCGAGTGCGGGTTCGGCAGGCTTGCCGCCCAGCACCCCGTCGATCATCGCCTGCGACAGCAGCCAGTGGGTGGTCTGTTCCTGCCGGATCGTGGAGATCACCGAGGGCCACAGGCCTTTGGCGTCGAAGATCTTGCGCACCTCGGCGGGGTCTTTCTTCCAGCGCTGGGCCACTTGCCACAAGCGCGAGAGCAGCGCGTCTTGGGTCACGTCGATCTTCTCCTGGGCGGCGATCCGATCCAGCACGAAAGAGAGCTTCACGTGCCGCTCGGCGCTGGTGCGCAGCTGCTCGGTGAATTGTTTAAGCTCTTCTTGCACCTTCTCTTCCGGCACCCCGTTCATCAAGAGCCGCACCGCAAACTCGCGGGTGAGGCGCTCGTGCTGGTGGGCCACGAGCCGGGCCGGCACGTCGAACGCGTGGCGCTTGAGCAACTGATCGCAGAGGTCGGCGTCGAGCTGCTCGGCTTGGGCCGCACGCTTTTGTTCGCGCAGCTTCGACTCGACGTGGGCCTTCAGCTGCTCGAGGGTCTCGAGCCCTAAGTCCTTGGCCAGCTCATCATCGAGCGCCGGCACGTGGCGCGTTTTCTCCTCGCCCTCCTGGCCCGGCACCATCTTGGCCATGGACTCCTGCAGGCTCGCCAGCGCTTTGGTCTGCTCTTCCACGCTGACCGCCAGCGGCGCGCGCGTCAGCGCGATCCCCTTATAGGCCGCCAGGGTGAATTCCGGCTCCACTTCCACCGTGGCTTCCAGCGCCAACCCCTTGTCCGTGTAATCCGCCTTGCTGATTTCAAAGGGCCCGACAGGCTTCAGCTGGTTGTCCTTAGCCGCCTGCTCAATCGCCTGGCGGCTGACGCGCTGCAGCGTTTCTTCTTGGATGTTCTGCGCAAACTGCCGGGCCACCAAGTCCACCGGCGCTTTGCCCTTGCGGAACCCCGGCAGGTTCGCTTGCCGCTGAAACTCCTGCAACACGGTCGCACGAATCGGCGCGATGGCCTCCGGGCCGACGTGCAGCTTCAGCGCTTTCTGGCAGGGGGCAGCGTCGGTGACCGCCGGCGGCTTGCCGGCCACCTTGTCGAGGACTTTCTTGAACATACGAACTCCCTTCTACGCAAGTCTCCGGTGGTGGTCTTGGGTCTTGCGGCAACCGCTTACAGGCGGAACTTCTCGCCGAGGTAGATCTCCCGCGCCCGGGTGTCCGTAATCAACTCGTGCGCGGTTCCGCTGATGAGGACCCGGCCTTCGGCCATGATATAGGCCCGGTCAGTAATCTCTAGTGTTTCACGAACATTGTGATCGGTCAATAGGATCCCTAAGCCCCGCTGGCGCAGCTCCCGGATGATCTCCTGCGCCTCGAACACCGTGATCGGGTCGATGCCGGAGAAGGGCTCATCCAGCAGCAGGAAGCTGGGGTTTGTCACGAGCGCCCGGGTGATCTCCAGCCGGCGCTTTTCTCCGCCGGAGAGGGTGAAGGCCTTCTGCCGAGCCAGGTGCGTAATCCCCAGCTCATTCAACAACCCATCGAGCCGATGCCGGCGCTCGTCCCGCGAGAGGTTGAGCGTCTCCAAGATGGCCATGATGTTCTGCTCGACGGTGAGCTTGCGGAAAATCGAGGGCTCTTGGGCTAGATAGCCGATCCCTAAGCGCGCGCGGCGGTACATCGGCAGCGCGGTGATGTCCTGATCATCCAGCATGATATGCCCGCCATCGGGCCGCACGTAGCCCACCGCCATGGCGAAGGTGGTGGTCTTGCCCGCCCCGTTGGGCCCCAGCAACCCCACGATCTCGCCGCGCCCCACCTGAATGTCCACGCCATCCACCACCGGGCGGCCGCCGTAGCCTTTCACCAGCTGCTCCGTCCTAAGGCTCTGCATCCTGGTCCTTCGGGGTGAGCAAGGCGAAGGCATCCACCGGGGCGCCTTTCTGGTCGGGGTACAACAGCAGCGAGGGCCGGCCCACCAGCGTGATCTTGCCCGCAGCCGGCTCGTAGACCGCGCGCTCGCTCAGGGCCGTATTCTGGTGCTGCTGGATGCGCACGCGGCCTTGGGCCTCGGCGTAGCGGATCGTGTGCGAGGTCGGATTGAGGTAGGCCACCAACGTGTCGGAGAAAATATCGCCGTTGGGGTCCTTGACGTGCACGTTGTTCTCAAACGTGGCCACGTTGCGTTCGTAGTCGAAAGATAGCGGGCCATCACACGTGATGATCACTTGCTGGCGCCCGCCGGGCGGGTCGTCCTCGGTGGGGTTGAGCACCATTTCGATGTCTTCCAGGATAGTGGCATGCTTCAACTGGGTGAGCCCTTGCGCGCCGCGGCCGCGGACGAGCATGTGGTCGGTTTCGATGCGCACCGGCTGGTCGGTGGCCACTTCGTTGCGGTCCGGAATCCAGTGCAGCACCGGCGAGGTGAGCCATAGCCCATCGCTCGTGTGGAGGGTGACGTCGTGCTCCATGCGCACGTGGCGGTTGGTCTGGTTGATCTGCGCCGTGCTGGCCGTCAGGTACGCCGTGCGCTCCGGGTCGTAGCCGATGGCATCCGGGTGCATGACCGTGACGATCGCGCCATCCACCTGCGCCCCGGTGCCGTGCATCTGCCAGCTCTTGCTGCCATCCTGCTGATAGCCCGTCAGGACAAACCCGCTCATCTGCTGGGCAACGTCCGGGGCCGCGGACACCTGGGCCGCTTTCTTGCCGCAGCCCGCCACCAGCGACGCGCAGAGCACGCCGCCCAGCAGCAGGG
>JAGVGS010000129.1 GCA_020057015.1 Candidatus Omnitrophota bacterium
CTGAGGTAGGGCAGAGGATATTTGCGAATCGACTTGCCGGCAAGCTGGTGGCGGCACAGGGCATGCCGCAGGTCACGGCGTTATCACTGAACCTGGCGGAGCAGATGAGGGCTCTGTTCGGGGAGATGGATCGCGAGTTGAAGGCGCTGCGGCAAGCGCAGGTGCCGGACGAGGCGCTCCTCGATACGCTGCTTCTCTTTGATGCGGAAGAGATTGCGCGGCTTGAGGCTGTTTACGGCAGAAGCCTGCTGCATTGGATCCTCGGCACGGCGCCGGCCAATCCGGAAGATGTGCACGGCGTTGCTGTGGCGGAATGGCTGTTCGAGGATACTCCTCCGTTTGTTAGGGACCCCGGAAACTATCACGTGAGCGCCCGCGTATTGCGGGCCTTCGAGGATCAATTGGTGGCGGTGGAGCGAGCCCGGGCAGCGCGTCAGGATCCTGCCCTGTCTTTCCGCGATCGAATGGTTCAGATTCTTTTGCAGTTGCCGTCTAGCACGCCCTTGCATGACGCGCTGGAGCATCTGGCTCTGCTGCCAGCCAATCGCATGATAGGTAGGCAGTTGTCGAAGTTGTCGCCAGAGGAACAGAACTTCCTCGATGGCCTGCGCCTCGACAGTGCCACGCGGCTGTTGGGCGACCGGCTGGTTCGTCTGGTGGCCCGGGCGCAGCGCGATCCCGCGATCACGGTGACTGGCACTTGGCATGCCTCTGGGGGCCAAATTGTGATTGGGCTGCCGGCCGATGCGGTGCCGGAGGCCGCTGATTTCTGGGCCGAGACCCACACCCTTCAAGGGGATGCGGCTATAGAAGCCATGCCGCAGAATTTTCAGGTCTTCGCCAGCATGTCGCAACAGTCCAGCCAACAGGCCCGCCGCGAGATTGTTCTGGACCTCACTCTGAAAGGGGCGGGGTATGGGTCAGTGCGGCAGGTGCTGAAACAGACCGTACCTGCGCCGGCACCACGAAGCCCATCGCCGGCAACAGTTCTCTCGGCCACCGCAGTGTTAGCGCGCATTCGCGGTTGGCAAGAGCAGGACGGGTTATCAGAGGCCCAGGTCCTGGCGCGTCTGAAGTTCCGCAATATCGAGCCCACGCCAACCTTGTTAGCTGAAGCCCTTCAAATACCACTGGCGGTTGTTGCGGAGCGAGAGGGCTATCAAGACATTCTTTTTGCAGAGCGCGACGGCCAGCTCATTTTTGCCAAGGGAGTGTCGGCAGAAGCGCTCTCCGCCCGCGGGAGGCCAGACCTTGCGGGTAATCGGGTCTTGCTAGCGCAACGACTTGGGGGGTTGATGAGTGCAGGCGTGGTTGCAAGAGTCCAGCGTGGCAGCTCAACGGATCCGGGCGGCACGATTGTGCTGGAGCGGCCGCCTGAGGACAGCCCGTGGAGCGAGCAAGTACAGGCGCTCATCGATTTTGCCAGAGACGAGGCGGGGGTTCTCACCACGGGCCCCCTCAACTCCAGGGGGCGGTCTGATAGGGGGCCAGAAGTTCATCTGTACTTCATGGATATGGCAGCCTTCCACAACATTGCCGCAGTGGTCGAAAGAGTCGCTGCAGCGCAGAGGGCTGCGGCCGACGAGCGCGGCGCGGTGCACAGGTTACCGGAAGCGCTGGACCAATTTCTGGCAGGCGGCGCCGCAGCGGAGTCGCTAGCGACGTACGATGCGATGACCGCTGGCGACCGAGTGTGGTACGTCGTGTTGCCCACCGAGGCTGCGGATCGCGATCGGGTGGTAGCACAACTGAAGACCTACGTGACAGGGCAGCGAGAGTTCCTCGCTGGGCGCAGCGTGAGTGCTCCGGGTTTGTGGCTCAGCCCAGAGGATGAGCATCGCGCCGGGCTTGGCGTGGTGCTCCACCAAGCCGAGGGATGGGCGTCAGCACTCTTGGCCGTCAACCAGTTCTCTGTCAGCCCAGGTTTCGATATGGTGGGCATTGAGGCTTTCGCGCCAAAGAGCCGCAGGATTCCGATTCAGCGCTCGGACGTGGCCGAGGGACGAATCTTCCTTTTCCGAGAGCCAGTTCAGGTTCAGGACAATGTTGCCTTGCGGTTGGGCGACAAGATCCTCGTCGATTCAGGTGCATTAAGAGCGGCCATGAGTGAGGTGGCAAGCGACCAGCTGATGCAGATGGTCAAGCAGGATCTGCCGGGACAGATCCAGGGCACGGTGCTCTATTACTCCGGCGGTGGCTACCAAGTGCTCTACACCGTTCCGGTCACCACAGAGACGGCCCTCTTCCAAGGTTATGCGCTGCCCCTCACATACCACCAGTTAGGTACGTTGCGTCGTCAGGGTGCGATCCGCATACTCACTCCTCCTGCCGATTGGCAGCGAGAGAACCCGGCGCTTTCCCCTCAGCAGCGGCAGTGGATCGAACAAATGAAGGCGCTGCGCCCGCTTGTCGAGGCCGAAGAAGGCGCGAGCCTCACGGCTACCCCGAGCACGCATTCCGGAGGGCAGCTCACGTTTCGTGGCCTGAGCACGCCGACGCTTCGAGAGGCGGTAAATAGCTGGATCAAAGCTGGACGCTCTCTCGTTGAAGAAGGGAGCAGCGTTTTAGCAGATGAGCACGACCAGACGGCAAGTTTTCAGGTGGATAACCAGGCGGTTTTTGACGCGCTCCGCCAGACTATCGAGCGCGGCCCTATCGCCTTTGCTA
>JAGVGS010000138.1 GCA_020057015.1 Candidatus Omnitrophota bacterium
GGCGACGGTCTGCGCCTTATAGTCGATCGCGCAGTAGCTGTCCGCTTGGAAGATGCGGATGCGGCGGATGGATTCATCGCTGATGCGGCTGGCGGTGAGATTGGCCACGCAGCCATTGGCAAACGTCAGGCGCGCGTTGGCGATGTCTTCGCTCTGGGACAGCACCGGCACGCCGACCGCGTCCACCCGCAGGATGGTCGAGCTGACCAGCCAGAGGAGCATATCCAGGTCATGCACCATCACATCCAGAATAACGCTCACATCGGTGCCCCGGAAGGGGTAGGGGGAGAGGCGATGGACTTCGAGAAACCGGGGCTGCTTCAGCAAGCCATGCGCGGCCTTGATGGCAGCGTTAAACCGCTCCACATGGCCGATCTGCAGTACGCAGCGGGAGCGCTGGGCAGCCCGCAGGAGGGCATCGGCCTCGCGCAGGCTGGTGGCGATGGGCTTTTCGATCAGCACATGGATGCCGCGCTTCAAGAGGGGCAGGGCGATGGCGGCATGCTGGCTGGTCGGGACGGCCACACTGACGGCCTCGACCAGCTGGACGAGCTGCTTGGTATCTGTAACTGCTTGGCAGCCAAAGCGTTGAGTCAATGGAGCGGTGCGCTTGGCATCGAGATCGCAGACCGCCGCCAACTGCACTCCAGGCATGCCGGCGTAGATTTCCGCATGCCGGGCACCCACATGACCCACGCCAATGACCCCAAGCCGCAGGGGCTTCATAGATAGGTCTTCTAGTCTAACAGCCTGGCTTGTCTAAAGTCAATCAACATGGTAAGATAACCCACTTATGTCCACGTATCTCAGGCTCTTACGCTATTTGCGGCCCCATGTAGGGGTATTTGGCTTGGCCATCGGCTGCATGCTGATCTCCAGCTTGCTGAATGGGGTCCAGCTGGGGGCGATTTTCCCCTTAGCCGACCGGATTGTGACCGATAAGACGATCCCTTCGCCGGCCTGGCTGCCGATTTGGCTGGCGCAATTGGTGGCCTGGCTGAATGCCGTGGAGCCCATGCGCCTGCTGGCCACGCTCGCGCTGATCGTGCCGTTTGCCTTTTTCACCCGCGGCTTGTTTGAGTTCTGGCAGACGTTCTATATGAATGACGCGGCCCAGCGCGTGATCCGCGACTTGCGCCAGGCGCTCTTTGACAAGCTCATGGGCCTCTCGCTCGATTACCACCAAAAGGCCACCACCGGCACCATGATGTCGCGCATCCTCTATGACACCGGCCTGATCCAGAACTCCATCACCGAGGGGCTGACCGACCTGGTTTTCCAGGGGTTCCAGGTGCTGGTCTATTTGACGATCGTGCTGGTGATCGACTGGAAGCTGTCGCTGCTGGTGGCGGTCGTCGTCCCGCTGATCGCCTGGCCGGTCAGCCGCATCGGGCAGCTGCTCAAAAAGGTCTCCCGGCAGAGCCAGAAAGTGATGGGCGAGCTCAACGGGACCATCCTCGAGTCGATCTCCGGCATCCAGGTCATCCAGGCGTTCCTGGTCGAGCAGACGGCCAAGATGAAGTTCGCGCTCGCCAACGAGCAGGCCTACCGGCTGCAGCGCCGCATCCAGAAGCGTATCAATTCGCTCTCACCGCTGACCGAACTGATCGGGGCGACGGCCGGGGCCATCGTGCTCTACTACGGCGGCCGGCGAGTGCTGGAAGGCCACATGACCTTCGGCACGTTCTTCGCGTTTCTCGGCTCCATGATGTCGCTGATTCGGCCCTTCAAGCGCCTGGCGAGGCTCTATGGCGTCAACCAGCAAGCCCTCGCCGCAGCCGAGCGCGTCTTCGAGGTGCTGGATGCCGCGCCCAGCGTGGTGGAGCACCACAAGGCGCGCGTGCTGCCGCGCTTTCACCGCGAGATTGTGTACGAGCACGTGGCGTTCAGCTATGATAACCATCCGGCGTTGCGCGGCGTGTCGCTGACCATCCCCTTTGGCGAGAACATCGCCCTGGTAGGCCCGAGCGGCGGCGGCAAGACCACGTTTGCCAACCTCTTGCCGCGCTTCTATGACCCCAGCGCCGGGCGCATCAAGATCGACGGCCTGGACATCAAGCACGCGACCCTGGCTTCGCTGCGCGAGCAGATCGGCCTCGTGACCCAGCAGACCTTTTTGTTTAACGATACCGTGCGCGCCAACATCGCGCTGGGCCGGCCGGATGCGGCCTTCGATGAGGTGGTCGAAGCGGCCAAGCAGGCCAACGCGCACGCGTTCATCAGCAGGCTGCCCCAGGGCTATGACACCGTGATCGGCGAGGATGGTGGCAGCCTCTCGGGCGGCGAGCGCCAGCGGCTGGCCATCGCCCGCGCGCTGCTGAAGAACCCGGCCGTGTTGATTTTCGATGAGGCGACGAGCCAGCTCGACGCCGAGTCGGAGCATTTGATCACAGACGCGATTGAGCGCGTGACGCAGGGCCGCACGGTCTTGTTCATCGCGCATCGGTTGTCCACGGTCCGGCTCGCCCACCGGATCGTGCTGCTTCAGGAAGGGCGCATTGTCGAGCAAGGCAATCACGACGAGCTCCTGCAAAAGAGCCCCCTCTACCGGAGGTTCTGTGAGCTGCAGCTCATCAGCACAGGGTCGTCGTCAGGAAAGGAGTAAGCGGGGATGGCTTCAGAATTGGTGCGGCAGTTGTTGGATGCAGGGGTGCATTTCGGGCACCAGACCAAGCGCTGGAACCCGAAGATGAAGCGGTACATTTTCGGCCGCCGCTCGGGGATCTACATTATCGACCTCGAGCAGACCGAGCAGCACTTGAAGCAGGCGTGCGATTTCGTGGAGGACCTGGCGGCCCGAGGCCAGCGGGTGCTGTTCGTTGGCACCAAGAAGCAAGCCCGGCCGATCCTCGAGGCGGAGGCCAAGCGCGCCGGCATGCCCTATGTGATCAACCGGTGGCTGGGCGGCACGATGACGAACTTTCAGACGATCAAAGCCAATATCGAACGGCTGCGGTTGCTGCGCCAGCAGAAAGCCGAGGGGTTCTTCGAGCGCATCTCCAAGAAGGACGCCAAACGCCTGAGCAAGGACCTCGAGCGGCTGGAAGAGCATTTCGGCGGCGTGGCGGATCTGGATCGCGTGCCGGGGTGCTTGTTCATCATTGATACCAAGCGCGAGGACATCGCCGTGCGCGAGGCTAACCGCCTCAACATCCCGATCATCGCCATTTGCGACACGAACACCGATCCGGAGCGCATCGCGTACCCGATTCCAGGCAACGACGACGCCATCCGGGCGATCAAGCTGGTGGTGGGTATGATCACCGAGCGGGTGATCGCCGGGCACCAGCGCTATCTGACCGCCCAGCAAGTCGTGACACCCGTGGCCAAGCCCGAAGAGACGACTGCGGTCGCCACTACCGAAGCCAAGGCAGGCGCATGACCACGATGACCAAAGCCAAAATCAGCGTGGATGCGATCAAGTCCCTGCGCGATAAGACCGGCGCTCCCCTGGGCGAGGTGCGCGCTGCGCTCGAGGTTTCGGGCGGCAGCGAGCCCAAAGCGCTCGAGTGGCTGAAAGCGCGCGGCGTGCAAGTGGCCGAGAAGCGCCAGGGCCGGGCCACGGGCCAGGGCCGCATCGAGGCGTACATCCACCACGACGGCAAGCTGGGGGCGTTGGTGGAAGTGGCCTGCGAGACCGACTTTGTGGCGCGCACGGCCGACTTCACGCAATTTGCGAAAGACCTCGCCCTGCACGTGGCGGCGATGGCGCCGAAGTACGTGAAGGCCGAGGACGCGCCGGCCGGGATAAGCCAAGACGACCTGAAGGCCTGGGTGTTGCTCGAGCAGCCCTTTGTGAAGGACGCCGGCATAACGGTGGGCGACTTGCTCAAGGCCCTCATCGCGAAGACCGGCGAGAACGTGGTGATCCGCCGCGTGGTGAAGTTCGGCATCGGCGGCGAGTGAGGCGCATGCCCAAGACGCCCCCGGGCCAGGCAAAGTACCGCCGCATCGTGCTGAAGCTCAGCGGCGAGGCGCTGCAGGGCAAGCTCGGTTTTGGCATTGATCCGGACGTGCTCAACGACCTGGCGGGCCAGGTCAAAGAGGTCCGGGAGCTGGGCGTGCAGGTGACCATCGTCGTCGGTGGCGGCAACATTTTCCGGGGCCTGAAGACCTCGAAGGCCACGGGGATGGAGCGCGCGACGGCCGACTACATGGGCATGCTCGCGACGGCGATCAACGGGTTGGCCCTGCAGGACGCGCTGGAGCGCGCCGGGGTGCCCACGCGGGTGCAGACCGCCATTGAGGTCGCCAAGGTGGCCGAGCCTTACATCCGCCGGCGGGCGATTCGCCACTTGGAAAAAGGGCGCGTGGTGATCTTTGTCGGCGGGATCGGCAGCCCGTTTTTCACGACCGACACGACGGCGGCACTGCGCGCCATGGAAATCGGCGCGGATGTGGTGCTCAAGGCCACGCAGGTGGATGGCATCTATTCCGATGACCCGGCGCTGAACCGCCGGGCGAAAAAGTTCAAGACGCTCACCTTCAAAGACGTGCTGCGCAAGGGCCTGAAAGTGATGGACGCCACAGCCGTCAGCCTGTGCATGGATGGCAAGATGCCCATCATCGTCTTCGACCTGCACCAGCGCGGCAACATCAAGCGCGCGGTGATGGGCGAGCCGGTGGGGACGCGAGTCGTCAGCCGCTAAAGGAGGTTTAATGCTCACCTCGACGCAGCCGCTATTCAAGGACGTGGAAGGCAAGATGCAAAAGGGGCTGGACACCCTGCGCCGCGAGTTCAGCGAGCTGCGCGGCGGACGAGCCACCCCGGCGCTGGTGGAGCACATCACCGTGGATTATTACGGCACCGCCACCCCGCTGAAGCAATTGGCGGCGATTACCTCGCCGGAGCCGAGCCTCCTCGTGATCCAGCCTTGGGATGCGAAGGTGGCTCCGGAGATCGAGAGGGCCATCTTGAAGGCGTCGATCGGCATCACGCCGGTGATGGACGGCAAGGTCGTGCGTCTGCCCATCCCGCCGCTGACGGGCGAGCGCCGCGTCGAGCTGACCAAGGTCGTGCATAAGGTGGCCGAGGAGAGCCGCATCGCGATGCGCAACGTCCGCCGCGACGCCAACGAGGCCGTCAAGAAGCTCAAGGCCGAGAAGCAAGTGAGCGAGGACGAGGCCTTCAAGGCGCAGGAACAGGTGCAGAAGCTCACCGACAAGTACATCGGGCAGATCGACAGCTTGGTGAAAAGTAAAGAGCAGGAGCTCAACACCGTCTGACGCGCGGTCGGACAGGGTTGGGCTCGTACGACGCCCGCTGGGGCTGACTCAGCGGGCGCTTTGCTAGGACGTATTGATCTTTTATAATTTGGGCCGCTAGCTCATCTGGCAGAGCAAGGGCCTTTTAAGCCCTGGGTGCTGGGTTCGAGTCCCAGGCGGCCCACTTTTTCATTTATAATTGGAGAGCCATGCTCGACCTCAAACTGCTGCGCGAGAACCCGGACGCGATCCGGGAGGCGCTCAAGCGCCGCGGCAGCGCCTACCCGCTGGACGCCCTGCTCGTCAAAGAGCAGCAGCGCCGCCAGTGGATCACGGCGCTGGATGAGCAGCGCCGGGAGCAGCGGCTGGCCTCTGAGGCCTACGGCCAGCAGAAGGCCGCCGGAACGGCCGGCGCGCCGCCGGCTGCTTTGAAGGCGCTCTCCGAGCGCATCAAGGCGCAAGAGCAAGAGCTCAAGCAGCTCGAAGCGCACATCCTCAGCGAGTTGGCGGTGATTCCGAACATCCCGCATGCGTCGCTGCCGGTGGGCGATGCCGCCTCGAATGAGGTCGTGCGCGTCATCGGGCAAAAGCCCACCTACGGGTTTGCCCCGAAGACACACATGGCCCTGGGGGCCACGCGCGGCCTGATGGACTTGGAACGGGCCGCCAAGATCGCCGGCTCGCATTTTCCGCTCTTCACGGGGATGGGGGCCAGGCTCGAGCGCGCCCTGATCAACTGGATGCTCGATGTGCAGACCAAAGAGCACGGCTACACCGAAATCGCCCCCCCATATCTCGTCAACCGGGCCTCGATGTTCAGCACCGGCCAGCTGCCGAAGTTTGAAGAGGACATGTACCGCCTGAAGGACGATGATCTGTTCCTCGTGCCCACGGCGGAAGTGCCGGTGACCAACCTCCACCGCGATGAGATTCTGGAAGAGAGCCAGCTGCCGATCTGTTACACCGCATACAGCGCGTGCTTTCGCCGGGAAGCCGGCTCCTACGGCAAGGAGACTCGCGGCATGGTCCGCGTGCACCAATTCGACAAAGTCGAGCTCGTCAAGTTCGTGAAGCCCGAGACGTCCTATGGCGAGCTGGAGAAGCTTGTCGGCCACGCGGAGACGATTTTGCAGCGCCTGGGGCTGCATTATCGCGTGGTGGCGCTGGCGACGGGTGATTTGAGCTTTGCCGCGGCCAAGTGCTATGACCTGGAAGCCTGGGCGCCGGGGCTGAATCAGTACCTCGAAGTCTCCAGCTGCAGCAACTTCGAAGACTTCCAGGCCCGGCGGGGCAATATCCGCTATCGCCAGGCCGCGACCAAAAAGCTCGCGCACGTGCATACGCTGAATGGCTCCGGGGTGGCCCTGGCGCGCACGCTCATATGTCTCTTGGAGACGCACCAGCAGGCCGACGGCCGCATCCGCGTGCCCGAGGCGCTGCGCCCGTATCTGGATGGGAAAGACCTCCTCTAACATCGGCTTAGCCCTTTCACGAGCGCTTAAAATCGCGGTCGTGTTTTTCCTCGTGCCGCTGGTGATCGGACTGTTGCGCGGCGTGCGCCAAGAGCTGGATGTGGCCGTCATCGGGCAGCGCACGGCGCTGTATTGGGTGGATGTCGGGGCGCTGACGTATATTTGGGTGCACCTGTTGCTGTGGCGTCCGGTGCCGGTGTTCCGGGTGAGCCGCGAGATGTTCTCCACCCTCGCGACGTGGCTGTTCGGCGGCCAGGTCTCCAGCGTCGATGAAGTGCAGACCGGCCGGCGGGCCCCAGCGCCCAAGAAGGGTCGGGGCGATAAGGACAAGGACGACGGCAAGCAGGGCGGCCCGGCCCAGCCCTCGACGCTGGTGGCGTTCAGCCCGTATGTGATGCCGCTGTACACCGTGCTGGTGTGCGCGGCCGGGTGGGTGCTGGCGCGCTGGATTGACGCCGCGCTGATCGAGCAGCCCGCGGCCCTGCTGGTGGGCATCACGCTTACGTTTCATTGGCTGATGACCGCTGATGAGTTGCAGCAGCAGCGTAAGCGCTGGCACCTGGAGACCTATTTGCTCGCCATCGGGCTCATCTTCACCCTGACGGTGCTCATCGCGGCGGCGTGCCTGCCGCTGGCGGTGCCGGCGTTTTCCGCCGGGCGGGCCCTCACGGAGGGCTGGGCGCAGGCGCAGCACGTGTACCGCGCCCTGGTGCAGGGGCTCTTTCTCTAGGGAGGAGTGGCAGAGTGGTCGAATGCGCCTGTCTTGAAAACAGGTAGGGCTGCAAGGCTCTCAGAGGTTCGAATCCTCTCTCCTCCGCGCTTCTTCTTGGCTTTGTGCTCAACGCTTAAATAAGTCATCCAAAACCGCCGTTGACAACCAACGCCCGTCATTTTATAGTGGGCACATGATATCTCGAGCTGATTTGGTCCGCCTTTACTGGCGTCAAGGTAAGACGTTGAAAGCTATCGGGAAACTAGAAGGTGTTTCAGCTGCGGCTGTTTGGAAATGGATGCGAGAACAGAAGGTTGCTCGGCGCTCCAGGAGCCAGGTGCAGCTGGCCAGATCGAATCCCGCGCAAACATTTCACGTTGCTGCTCACTCCAAGAGCGCGCTGTTTCTTCAGTCAGTTGGAACCATCTTGTTTTGGTGTGAGGGCACTCACCGAGAGAAGCGAGGCCGGCTAGTCAATACCCTTGCTTTTACCAATTCGAATGAACAGATGTTGGTCATCTGGCTTCGCTTTCTCCGCGAGATATGTCATGTGCGTGAAGAGAAGGTTAGAGTTCGATTGTATCTTCATCCGTACCAGGATGCGGTGAGATTGAGGCGTCACTGGAGTAAGGTGCTGAAGGTGCCCATTAAGCAATTTGAGAGCGTAACAGTAACAACGCAACATCATTCAAAACGCAACCGTCTAAATTACCAGGGTACTGTAAAAATTAAAGTACATAACCAAGCCCTTGTCCAGGAATTGCAGTCTTTAATTGTGGGTGTACAGCGGCAGCTTACAGGTAGCAGTGCTGGTTTCATAGATGTTGATCTAAAGCGAGTGGAGGAGCCGTATCCTGTTTCCCCCACCAACGTTAAGACTGCTAGAGATTAAAATGGGGAGAGGTGGCTGAGTGGTCGAAAGCGCTGGTCTCGAAAACCGGTAGGGCTGTAAGGTCCTCGTGGGTTCGAATCCCACCCTCTCCGCCATTGTTGACGCTCAGGCGAACCCTGGCAGGCATAATAAGCCAGGGTCGCCATGAGCCGAAATGAGGAAACATGCACAAAGAAATAACCACAACTAAAATAGCGATTTTCCGGAAACGAGAGATCAGAAAGACCATCAATAACAATGAATGGTGGTTTGTGGTTAATGATGTCGTAGTAGCGCTTACTGACTCGCCTAATGTTCAGGACTATATCAAGAAGATGCGTAAGCGGGATAATGAGCTTAGCAAAGGGTGGGGACAATTTGTCACCCCCCTTTCTGTCAAGACTTCCGGGGGAGATCAAAAGCTTAATTGCGCCAATACTGAAGGTATTTTCCGCATTATTCAGTCCATCCCATCCCCGAAAGCTGAGCCGTTTAAGCGTTGGCTAGCCAGGGTCGGGTATGAACGAATTCAGGAAATCGAAAATCCGGAGCTTGCCACAAAAAGGACAAGGGCCTTATATAAAGCCAAAGGCTATAGTGACGAATGGATCGAGAAACGGATGCGCGGGATCGCTATCCGTGAGGAACTAACCGACCAGTGGCAACAGCGTGGCATCAAGGAACAAAAGGAATACGAAATATTAACCGCCGAGATATCTAAAGCGACATTTGGCATGACGCCATCTGCTTACAAGAAGCACAAAGGGCTAAAGCGGGAAAATCTAAGAGATCATATGACTGATTTGGAGCTTATCTTTTCAATGCTTGGTGAAGCATCAACGAAAGAGATCGCCGTCAATAAAAACGTTCAGGGATTTGTAGAAAATAAACAAGCCGCGTTTGATGGCGGCGCTGTCGCAGGCAATGCGAGAAAAGAATTGGAACACAAAAGCGGCAAAAGAGCTATTAGCAAAGAAAATTATAAAAAACTACCTCAAAGCAAGAACTTGCTGGGAAGCAGTTGAATTTCTTGGAGATGCAGGGTTCGCCTGGCGTCTACGACTACCCGCCATTTTGCTGCGGAGGCGTCAGTTTGAGGAGAGGTGCGAGAGTGGTTGAATCGCCGCGATTGGAAATCGCGTAGCTGCTGAAAGGCGGCTCGTGGGTTCGAATCCCACCCTCTCCGTTGCTTTTTCGTCTATAATCTAAGGGTTCTGAGCACCGTCCTGAGCACTCTTCTCACGCGCCCATAGCTCAATTGGATAGAGCGTCGGCCTGCGGAGCCGAAGGTTAGTGGTTCGACCCCACTTGGGCGCACGTTTTCTTTAACCGCATCGAGCGAGGCTGATGTCCGACGAGCCGGTTCGCAGTACCCCGAAGCACGACGAGCACTACATGCGCGAGGCCTTGAAAGAGGCTGAGCAGGCCCTCACGTCGAAGGATAGGCCGGTCGGGGCCGTGGTGGTGCACCAGGGCCACATCTTGGGCCGCGCGCGGCACCAGGTGCGGCTGCTGCGCGACCCCACTGCGCATGCCGCCATCATCGCCATCACGCAGGCGGCCAACGCGCTGCAGTCCGATCAGATGCCGGAGGCGGTGCTCTACGTCACCCAGGAGCCCTGCGCCATGTGCGCCGGGGCGATTTTGCTCAGCGGCGCGCAGCGGCTCGTGTACGGGGCGACCGACCCCAAGCGCGGCGCGTGCGGCTCGGTGGTGGATCTTACGAGCAACGAGCGCCTGAATAGGCGCTTGGTCATCACCAAGGAAGTCCTGGGCGGGGAATGCTACGCGCTCCTACGTAAGGCTGCTGGGACCCGCGTGGAAATCTAGCGCTGATGCGCGTGCGGTTTCCTGCTGGGCAGCAACGCCTGTTCTTGGAACAGGTCCAGCAGCGCACCGGGGCTTCAGCGAGCGCATTAGCCCAGCGAATCGGCGTCTGCGCTCGGACCGTAAGGGATTGGCGACGAGAGCGCTGGCAGATGGACGACCGGTCATTGACGCATCTATGCCAAATCGCCCGTCTGCCCAAACCCAGCCGGATCACCTTCTTACCTGAGCATTGGAGCACTGCGAAAGCCAGTCGTGCAGGTGGTCTTCGACACTTCCAGCTTCATGGCAACCCCGCCACGGCTACCGGACGATCCTTGGGCGGTCGCAACTCACAACGACTGTTCCACGCACAGCCCGACTACTACCGGGCTCTGGGGGTTATCGTACGCAAAGTTGTAAGGCAGCCGCCTTTGTCCGCGGCTCTCGCGGAATTCATTGGCATTGTGTTGGGGGATGGCAGTATTCGAGTTGGGCAAGTAGTAGTCTGGTGCAATCTGCTAGATATCGCGTATGCGCAGTATCTGAAGCGGCTCATATTTAACTTATTCAGTGTTAAAGCAAGTCTCAGCGTTGATTTGCGGGACCATGTAGTTGCCGTGCTTGCTTCTAGTGTGGCGCTGGTCGAGCACCTCGAGACGCTGGGTTTGAAGAGAGGTGATAAAGTGAGGCAGCAGGTGGATGTCCCATCTTGGGTCTGGCAACGCCGCGATTTTCAAATGGCCTGTCTGCGCGGCTTGATGGACACGGACGGATGTGTTTACCGTCACGCGTATCGAGTGAATGGCAAGCTCTATGGCTACACCAAGCTAGCATTTACCAACTATTCAAGGCCGTTACTGGATTCCACCAAGCGACTGTTTGAGGCATTAGGGTTCTTTCCCACGCTCCATAAGGATGGACGACGCCTTTATCTTCACGACACCCAAGCGGTGCAGCGTTATTTCGCCTCAGTTGGAACAAACAATCCAAGATATCGAAAGAGATATCTTGTAACTCATTGATATTAAATAAGTTAGGAGAGGTGGCTGAGTTGGTCGAAAGCGGCGGTTTGCTAAACCGCTGTACGGGTGAAAACCTGTACCGAGGGTTCGAATCCCTCCCTCTCCGTTCTTCTTTCGGACGCGCCTGACGAGTTGCCCATGAGCTACGTGCCCTTAGCCCGCAAGTACCGGCCGCAGACCTTTGACGCGCTGGTCGGCCAATCTCACGTGGCCGGCACCCTCACGCGCGCGCTCGAGTCCGGCCGCCTTGCCCAGGCCTACCTCTTCGCCGGCCTGCGCGGGGTGGGCAAGACCTCGGCCGCGCGCATCCTCGCCAAGTGCCTCAACTGCGAGCAGGGCCCCACCGCCACGCCGTGCCAGACGTGTGCGAGCTGCGTGCAGATCGTGCAGGGCAATAGCCTCGATGTCATTGAAATCGACGGGGCTTCCAACCGCGGCATCGACGAGATCCGCAGCCTGCGCGAAAGCGTGCCCTTTTCACCCACCACGGGCAAGTACCGCGTCTACATCATCGATGAAGTGCACATGCTGACCACTGAGGCTTTCAACGCGCTGCTCAAGACGCTGGAAGAGCCTCCGGCGCACGTGAAATTCATCTTCGCCACCACCGCCCCGAACAAAGTGCCGGCCACCATTCTCTCGCGCTGCCAGCGTTTCGACTTTCGCCGGCTGGAGCCGGGCACCATTGTCACGGCGCTCAAGAAAGTGGCTCAAGCCGAGAAGATCAGCATCAGCGATGAGGCGCTCTACGCCGTCGCGCGGGCCTCCGATGGCAGCTTGCGCGACGCCGAAGTGACGCTAGATCAGCTGCACAGCTTCGTCAAGGGGCGCATTGAAGAGACGCATGTCACCGAGCTACTGGGCGCGATCGAATCCGATGCCTTGCGCGACTGGGTGCAGGCCATGCTCGAGCATCGCACGACCGAGGCGCTCACCCAGCTGCACACCCAGATCGATCAAGGCAAGGAAGCCACGCAACTGCTCTCCGGCCTGCTGCGCCATTTTCGCAATCTGCTCATCATCCGCACGATCCAAGAGACGCCGCAGCGCGCCGAGGTGCTCGCCCGCCTGGTGGATGAACCGGCCGAGCGGCTGAAGGCGCTGGAGACCCAAGCGCAACTCTCCTCGGCGGCCGAGCTGCTGCTGCTGGTGCAAATTGTCAGCGGGGCCTATGAGCTGGTGCGTCGCAGCCCGGCCGCGCTGATTGTGCTCGAGATGACCGTGATCAAGCTCGCCACGCGGGAAGAGTGGCAATCGCTGGAGGAGATCACGCGGCAACTGCAAGCTCTAGGCCAAGGGCAGCCAGCCGCTCCCGCAGCCCGGCCCATGCCGGCAGTGGCTACGGCGGTGCCGGCGGCGCGTCCGGCCGTTGCTGCCAAGGATGTGCCGGCGCTGCAGTGGCCCGAAGAGGTGCTCTCGATTTGGCCGACGTTTCTCGAGCAACTGGGGGCCAAGAAGATGTCTCTGGCTGCGTACTTGGCTGGCTCCAAGCCGCTGCAGCGCGAAGGCTCGCAGCTGACCGTGGGGCTGTCGGGTTCGGCGCTGCATGAAGAGGTGCTCAACGCGGCGGATAACCGCAAGCTGGTGGCGGAGCTGCTCGGCAGCCTCCTGGGCGGCCCGGTCGCAGTGCAGTACACGGGCATGCCGGCTCTGGCAGCGGCTCAGCCTGCCGGGGCGGGTGCCTCCAAGCCCGCTGCGGCGGTGAAGGTGGGGGCGCCGGCCAACGTGCCGCCCCTGGTGCAGGATATCGTGAATTTGTTTAACGCGACCCTGGAGCCGCGATGACGATGACCTCTTACGCGCGGCCGCTCATGCGGCTGCTGGAGGCGCTCGAGCGGCTGCCGGGCGTGGGGCCGCGCTCGGCCGAGCGCATGGCCTTTTACCTGCTGCGCACGCCTAAAGAGCAAGCACAACAGCTGGCCCAGGCTATTATCGACGTGAAGGAGCAGCTGCGTTTCTGCGAGGTGTGCTTCA
>JAGVGS010000104.1 GCA_020057015.1 Candidatus Omnitrophota bacterium
CCCTTGCGCGTGCGCGCGTTGGTATGGGTGCGCTGGCCGCGCACCGGCAAGCCCCGCTTGTGCCGCAAGCCGCGATACGAGCCGATGTCGATCAGACGGCGAATGTGCGAGGCCACCTCGCGGCGCAGATCGCCTTCAACCTTCGCGGTGCTGGAGATGGCCTGCGCCAGCAGCCCCAGCTCCGCGTCGGTCAAGTCTCTCGTCCGCTTGGCCGGGTCCACTTTCGTCATGCCGAGCACCTTCCGAGAGAGCGAAGGCCCGACGCCAAAGATATAGCCCAAGGCCACGTCAATCCGCTTCTCCTTCGGAAGATCCACTCCCAGAATTCTTGGCATGCGTACTCTCCGCGGGTTACCCTTGGCGCTGCTTGTGCTTCGGATTGTCGCAGAGGACCCGCACCACGCGAGCGCGTCGGACAATCTTGCACTTGCTGCAAATCCGCTTCACTGAGGCTCGTACTTTCATGCAGGCTCGCTTCCTGTGGTTAGGAGACCCGGAAGGTGATCCGGCCCCGCGTCAAATCATAGGGGGAGAGTTCTACCTTCACCTTGTCCCCCGGCAAAATGCGAATGTAATGTTTGCGCAGCTTACCCCCCAGGTGGGCCATGACCGTATGCCCCTCCTGGACCGCTACCCGGAACATCGTGTTGGGCAGGGCTTCGATGACCACGCCCTCCACTTCAATCAGGTCTTCTTTGGCCATCCCTCAAGGGGTTTGCGGCAGCGCCGTGAGCACTTGCGGGCCGCGCGCCGTGATGGCGACCGTGTGCTCAAAGTGTGCCGCGAGCTTGCGATCCTTAGTCACCGCGGTCCAGCCATCGCGCAGCACTTCCACCTCGTAGCTGCCTTCGGTGATCATGGGCTCGATTGCCAGCACCATGCCCGCCTGCAGCCGCGGCCCCAAATGCGGGGCGCCGAAATTCGGCACCGGCGGGTCTTCATGTAAGGCCTTACCGATGCCATGGCCCACGAAATCGCGCACCACCCCGAAGCCCTCGCGCTCGGCGACTTGCTGCACGGCATGCGAAATATCTGAAATGCGAGCGCCCAGCCGTGCCTGCGCGATCCCGGCCTCCAGCGCGCGGCGCGTCGTGTCCAGCAGCGCTTGCGCTGTGGCGCTGATGGCGCCTACCGCCAGCGTGATCGCGGCATCGGCGTACCAGCCCGCTACGATCGCCCCGACATCCATGCTGACGAGATCGCCCGGCTGCAGGCGCCGCCCGCCGGGGATGCCGTGCACGACCTCTTCATTCACCGACACGCAAATCGTGGCGGGAAAGCCGCGGTAGCCCAAAAACGCCGGCTGCGCGCCCTGCTCTTCGATAAACGTCCGCGCGGCCGTATCCAGTGCTTTCGTCGTCACCCCTGGCGCGACGTGGGACTTCAAATGCTCCAGCAAGCCGCCGACCACCCGGCCGGCCTGCTGCATGCGCCGCAGCTCATCGGGACTTTTGAGCTCGATCATGCGCGCTCTTGACCCATCCCAGCCGCCGGAACAACTGGCGGCTGCGGCGATAGACGGTCTCAATGTGCCCGATGCCGTTGAGGCGCCTCAGCAGGCGCTGCTGCTGGTAATAGCTCAACAGCGGCTTGACCTGCTGGGCATCCACCCGCAGCCGTGTGCGAATCGTCGCGGGCTGATCATCCTTGCGCGTCGTGAGTGCTCCCCGGCATTGGTCGCAGACCCCAGGACGCTTGGGCCGCATCGTGCGCACGTGATAATTAGCACCACAGCGGCTACAGACCAGTCGGCCCGCGAGCCGGCGCACCAGCACCTCCCGCGGGGAGGTTACATAAATCGCGCCATCCAGCGGGAGCCCGCGACGGGTGAGCACCGCATCGAGCCCTGCGGCTTGCGCAGCGGTGCGCGGAAACCCATCGAGCACGAATCCTCGTCGGCCCTTACCGCTTGCAGTGAGCCGGTGTGCCATCACCTCCACCACGAGCGCATCCGGCACCAGGCGGCCGTTGGCCACATAGCGCTGCACGCGACGGCCCAGCGCCGTGCCTTTGGCGATCTCGTGCCGGAAGATTTCGCCGGTGGAAAGATGTCGCCAGCCCAGCCGCTGGTCGAAGAGCTGTGCCAAAGAACCTTTACCCGCCCCCGGCGGGCCGAGCAGGACGATCCGGATGTTAGCGGCGGCCACGAAGCCGCCCGGTCTTGAAAAAACCCTCATAGTGGCGCATCAAGAGGTGCGATTCGATCTGCTTCATCGTATCCAGCGTCACGCCCACCACGATCAGCAGGGTCGTGCCGCCGAAGAAGCCGGCCACCCGCGCGGGTACCTTCAACCAGGCCAAGAGCACGTCGGGCACGATGGCGATCACCACGAGGTACGCGGCGGCCACGAAGGTGACCCGGGTGAGCACGTTGTCCAGGTACTCGACCGTGGACTGCCCTGGCCGCACGCCCGGAATAAACGCCCCCACCTTCTTCATTTGGTCCGCTGCTTCCAGAAACTGGTGCGCGGTCAGCGCGGTGCTGAAATACGTAAAGAACAGGATCAAGACCGCGTAGCACAGGTTAAAGACGAGCGACGTGCGCGAAAACCAGCTGGTCAGGCCCTGCAGCTGCGGGACAAACCCCGCGATCTGGATCGGGAAGTACAAGAGCGAGACGGCAAAAATCAGCGGCAGCACGCCGCTGGTATTCACCTTCAGCGGCAGGTACGTGTTCTGGCCGCCGTAGACCTTGCGGCCCACCACGCGCCGCGCGTACTGCACTGGGATGCGCCGCTGGCCCTGCTCGACAAAAATCACGCCCAGGACGATAGCCGCCAACAACCCGACCAAAAAGATCACCAGCAAGGGCTTGAGCGGCGACTCCCCGCTGCCCGGACCCAGCAAGACCCCCAGGTCGCGGATGGCCAACGGGATGCGACCCACGATGGAAGCCGCGATCAGCAAGCTCATCCCGTTGCCGATGCCCCGCTCAGTGATCTGCTCGGCGATCCACATGATCATCGCCATGCCGGCGGTCATCGTGAGGACCGTAAGCAGCCTGAACCCTAAGCCTGGGTACAGCACGATCTGCGCGTGGAACTGCGCGGGAATGGTCTTTTCCAGCAACAGCGCGTACATGAACGAGTTGACGACTGCCAGGACGATGGTCGCGTACCGCGAGTACTGGTGCAGTTTGCGGTAACCGGCCATGCCCTCTTTGCGCAGTTTCTCTAGCGCGGGGATCGCGGTGGCCAGCAGCGTTTCGACGATGATTGTGGCGCTGATGTAGGGCATGATGCCCAGCGCAAAGATCGTCGCATGAGAAAGAGCCCCACCGGTGAACATATCCAGGAGGTTGAGCAGACCCCCGCCGCTCGTGGCCGCGAGCTCATGAAAAATGCGGCCGAGCTCCTTGCCATTGATGCCGGGCGTGGGGACGAAAATGCCCAGCTCGTAAATCGCCAGCATCCCCAGCGTAAAGAGCAATTTGCGCCGAAGCTCCGGAATGCTCCAGGCGTTGATCAGAGCTTGCAAGAGCCGAAACATGCGCGAGTGTTACGAACCTCGGCTCGCGGCCGCAATCAATTCCAAGGTGCCGCCGAGCCGGGCCAGCTTGGTCTTGGCCGAGGCGCTGGCCTGGTGCACGGCAATGCTGACGCGCTTCGTGAGCTCGCCATCGCCCAGCAGCTTCACCTGATCGCGGTCCGGCCGGATGAGACCCGCGGCGGCCAGGGTCTCGGGGGTGATCTTAGCCCCCGCGTCAAACTGGTTCAAATCGCCGAGGTTGACGACCGCGAACGTCCTGGTGGGGCGCCGCTCTTTGCGCTTAAAACCGCGCTTGGGGATGCGGCGAATGAGCGGGTTGCGTCCGCCTTCAAAGCCCGGGCGCTTGCCCGAGCCGGTGCGGGAGCGCTGCCCCTTGGTGCCGCGGGTCGCGGTCTTGCCATGCCCGGAGCCTACCCCGCGCCCCACCCGCTTGCGTCGATGCCGTGCGCCAGGGACGGCAGGAATCGTCGTCACATCCATCAGACGTCTGAGGCCTCCACGACCAGACGCCGGCGCGCGCGGATGGTTTCCGCGCTCTCCAGCATCTGCAGCCCGGCCAGTGTCGCCTTGACCAGGTTCACGGAGTTGTTCGACCCTAAGCTCTTGGTCAAAATATCGCGCACCCCGCACGCCTCGCAGACGGCGCGCACCGGGCCGCCGGCAATGATGCCGGTGCCAGGGCTCGCCGACTTGAGCAGCACTCGCGAGGCGTCCGAGGCGCCCATCACTTCATGCGGGATCGTGCTGCCCCGCAGCGGCACGGTGATCATGTTACGCTGGGCCTGTAAAAAACCCTTACGGATGGCATCGGCTGCTTCGTTGGCCTTCCCTAAGGCCATTCCGACGCGGCCCTTGCCATCGCCGACAACCGCCAGCGCGTTGAACGCCAGCCGCTTGCCGCCCTTGTGGACTTTCGCCACGCGGTTGATGCTGATGAGCTTTTCCATCAGCTGCGAGCCGTCGCCGTGGGGGTCTCGCGAGCCTGAGCGCTGTCCTTCACGTGCCATTAGACGTTGATTCCTCCTGCACGGACCGCCTCGGCCAACGCCTTCACTCGGCCGTGGTACGCATACCCGCCGCGGTCAAACACGACTTTGGTGATCCCCTGAGCCTGGGCATCCTTCGCCACGAGCTCCCCGAGGGCGGCGGCGGAAGCGAGATTGCCCCCGTGCCCGTTCTGCTTGCTCAGCCGTTCATCCTTGGTGGACCAGCCGCGCAGCGTCTTGCCGGCCATGTCATCAATCAGCTGGGCGTACAGGTGCTGGTGGCTGCGGAAGACGCACAGCCGCGGGCGCTCAGGCATGCCGACCACGTGCTTGCGGATGCGTGCGTGGCGCGCCTGCCGACCCTTCTCGCGCTGGAGCATGCGGGTGCTCATCGTTAGCCTGCCTTGGCCCCGGCGCCCGTGGCCGCCTTGCCGGCCTTGCGCCGAATGACCTCGTTGGCATACTTGATGCCCTTGCCCTTATAGGGCTCGGGGGGGGCGATGCCCCGCAGATTCGCGGCGAACTGACCTACCGCTTGGCGATCGGCCCCCTTAACGATCAGGAATGTGGGCTTCGGGACTTCTACCGTGATGCCCTCAGGGATGCTCACCACCACCGGGTGGGAGAAGCCGACGCTGAGGTTCAATTGCTTGCCTTGCAGCGAAGCGCGGTAGCCGACCCCGACAATTTCAAGCTCCTTCGAAAAGCCAGCGCTGACCCCCTGCACCATATTGGCGATGAGGGCGCGATAGAGGCCGTGCATCATCCGGCCGGTCTTGCCTTCTTCCTTGGTGGCCACCTTCATCTTCTCGCCTTCCGTAGTCACGAGAATGGCCGGCGGCAGCACGATGGAGAGCTTGCCCTTGCCGCCCTCTACGAACAGGGTGGCCTCCTCGGCGCGGATCTTCACCCCTGCGGGGATCGTAATCGGTGTACGTCCAATGCGTGACATAGTGTGCTCTTTCGCGTTACCACACGTAACAAATCACTTCGCCGCCGATGTGCTGCTGATAGGCGGCGCGCTCGGTCATCAGCCCTTTCGAGGTGGAGACCACCGCCACCCCCAAGCCGCCCAGCACGCGCGGCAAGTCCTGCGCCTTGCGGTAGACGCGCACCCCGGACTTCGACACGCGCACCAGTTCGGCAATCGCCGGCATTTGCTTGGCATACTTGAGATACACGCGCAGCTGCCGGGTGGCCGGGGTCTCGCCCACCGCCTTATACGTGCGAATAAAGCCCTCGTCCTTGAGGACGTCCAACACGCGCCGCATGATGTTCGAGGCGCGCACCTCCACCGTCGGGTGCTTCGCGCGTGACGCGTTACGGATCTTGGTCAAGCCGTCTGCAATGGGGTCCATCTACCAGCTCGCTTTCGTAAGGCCTGGGATCTCGCAGCGCCA
>JAGVGS010000205.1 GCA_020057015.1 Candidatus Omnitrophota bacterium
ATGCGCCTGCCGTTGGAGCGCATCGAGCGGCTCCAGGAGCTGGTGGTCTCAGCCCAGGCCACCTCGCTGGAGACGCCGGTAGGCGAGGAAGGGGAGACGGAAATGATCGATCTCCTCGAAGATGACTCGCCGCGCACGCCGCAGGATGATGTGACGCGCTTTCTGCAGCATGAGCGCATCGACGCGCTGCTCAAGCAGATGAGCGACCGCGAGCGGCAGATTATCATCCTGCGCTACGGCCTCGATGACAGCATCACCCGCACGTTGGGCGAGACCGCCAAGTTCTTCGATATCACCCGCGAGCGCGTGCGCCAGATCGAGGTCGTGGCGATGCGCAAGCTGCGCGCCTTGGTGGCGGCCGAAGATCCCGCGGCGTTTGCCGCCTCCCCGGCCTCGGGGGCCCCTGCGAGCAAAGCCGCGCCTGGCAAGAAGCCGGCCCACAAGCCCCGCCGCCGCGCCAGGTCGTGACGTCTCTTGCGCCTGTAGCTCAAATTGGATAGAGCGGGGGCGTCCTAAGCCCTGCGTTGCAGGTTCGACTCCTGCCAGGCGCACTTCTTCCCCATCGTAGCCAGCTATGACCTCATGGATGGGTCCTGCCGCTGGACAGCCCCACCCCTCGCGTTGGGGGTTTCGTGATGAAGCCCGGCGGCTGGCCCCCCATCCCCCTTCCGCTGCGGGGCGGGGCGGCCCCGTCCAGCGTCACCCATCCACGGCAGCGAGACAGCCGACTCCTGCCAGGCGTACCTCCCGGGTCGGCGGGAAAGATTTTGCTTGTTGTGTAACGCTTTTTCATTGTTTATACTGCCCTTCATGCGCAGCTTCTTACCGGTGTGCAGTCTTGCGGCCATGCTCACCCTCGTGAGTGCAGCACCCGCGCACGCGGTCATTGTCGTGCCGGTCGGCGGCGGTTGGGTGGACTTCCTCTTTGAAGGCGCAGGCGACCCGCTGCCGGGTTTTCAAATCGACGCGCTCACCCCGGTCGCGTTTACGATCGTTGATGGGTTTTACTCCGGCGATCAATTTTCCTTAGATGGCCTGAGCGACACCTCCGTCCCACAGTCCATCGGCGATGACATCGGCAACAACTTCAGCGCCGCACTCGCCGATGGCCGCTGGAGCAGCGGTACCTTCGTTCTCCCCTCTTTACCCTCAGGCCATCACCTCCTCACCGGATCGGTGAAACTCTCGCCCTTTGGGTTTGGTGCCGGCGGGGTGCGGGCCGAGGCGCTGCCGCCTGCCTCCACCCAACATCCGAGCGCTCCGGAGCCTGCCAGCGTGGCCCTATTGGCGCTGGGTTTGGCCAGTTGGGGCATCCAAAGGCGATTACTAACGCGTAACAGAGCATGGTCTCGCTAAAAATTGCTTGACACTGCTGGGACAACAACTTATAGTAACCCCAAATTGAAGGGAGGTGTTCTCAACAACTGGATCGCTGAGGACATCAAGAGGGGTTGACGTGAGTGCACGGTACGGCAGTAGTGGGGACTCACAACAAGGAGGTAAGTCGATGGTGAAGGCTACGCTCAAAGGCGCAGTCCTTCTTTTCCTCGTGGCCATGGGGATGGTGGCAACGAGCGTTCCAAGCTTCGCGGAAACACAGAACGTGAAGGTTGGTGGGGACATCACCACACGAGCTTTCTTCCGCGAGAATCTGGATCTCCATGACAACGATGGAGCCTTGGATGGGGAAGATAATTTCTTCATGAGCACAGTCGGCATCAACATCGGCGCCGATCTGACAGAGAACGTGAGTACCTTTATTCGTCTGGCGAATGAGCGGGATTGGAACACAGGCACGGGCCAGGCCACGAGTGACTTCGACCTGAGCCAGGCGTATGTCACGCTGAAAGAGTTATTCTACTCTCCGTTGACAGTGACCGTTGGTCAGCAGCCCATTCGTTGGGGCCGCGGGTTTGTGTTGGGCAGCAACCTGCTCCCTGGCACGGTGCTCGGCGGCGGCGACGACCGCAACGCGTCCATTGCGGCGAACGAGTTCACTGACTTTACGGCGTTTGACGCGATCCGGGCGACACTTGACCTGTCAGGTGCCGCAGCGGTGAGCCTGCCGGTGACGTTGGACTATGTCTATATCAAGCTGGATGAGAACACCATCGGCTTACCGGATGATATCAACCTCCAGGGCATCAACCTGGGAACTCGTTTAGATGATTTCGGCAACTCTGAAATCGAAGCGTACTACTTGAATAAGCGGGACAAGAGCCCCGCTGCGGCCTTAACGCCGGGACCGCACAAGAACGGTTCCGTCAGCACCATTGGGATACGCGGCAGCGCCCGGCCGGTTGATGGCGCCTATGCCTATGGGGAATTGGCGTATCAGTTCGGCAAGCGCACCAGCGATTTGAGCGGAGTCTTGGCGGCCGGCGATGCACAGCAAGCTTGGGGCCTGGACCTCGGGGCTGACTTCACCTTTGCCGATGTGGCGACCACTCCGAAAATCGGTGCGGAATGGGTCATGTACACCGGTAAGGATGTGGACGGCGCGGTGCAAGGCTGGGATCCGATTGCTCGCGGGTTCTTCACCACGGCGATTCGTGACTTCCAGACCGGTTCTGGTGTGACAGGTTTCTATGGGACAGATCAAACCTGTTTTGCTAACGGGGCCGTGGGTTCGTGTACGGGTGGCTACAGCAACCAGCATCAGCTTTCCATCTATGGCGGCCTGAAGCCGATCGAGGATCTGAACATCGACCAGCGCGTCTCCTGGTTCATCCTTGACGATGGAGCGATTCCTGTGGCTGGGGCTAAGCGTCAAAGCTATGCCGGCATGGAGTGGGACACCGTGGCGACCTATAACTACACGGAAGATGTCCAGTTTGGCGTGATCTATGCGCTGTTTGCTCCAGGCAGCACGTACCGGACGGCTGTGAGCGCGACCTCCGGCGACAGCACGGCGCAAGAGCTGATCAGCTCGGTCAGCGTGAAGTTCTAAGCAGTTGCATCGAGGAGACCCCCTGGCTCGTGAGGGCCAGGGGGTTTTCTTTTAGGTAAGGGATGACACAGCCGCTCTATCTCGCTTTTGTGTGGCACATGCACCAGCCCTATTACCGGGATTTGGCTACGGGCCGCTGCAGCATGCCCTGGGTGCGCCTGCATGCCACCAAGGACTACCTCGACATGGTGCTGCGGCTTAAGGAGCATCCCCGCATTCACCAGACGTTTAATCTGGTGCCCTCGCTCTTGGATCAGCTCGAGGAATACCTGCCGCCCTTGAGTTTCTCAGATGACTTTCTGGAGCTCTCCCGCGTACCGGCCGCCCACCTCACCGAGCGACAGCAGCGTGAGCTGCTGCAGGGCTTCTTCTTTGCCAATCGCCAGCGCATGATTGAGCCGCATCCTCGCTACCGCGATTTGCTGCACAAGCGCGGGGTGCACGTGCGCGA
>JAGVGS010000195.1 GCA_020057015.1 Candidatus Omnitrophota bacterium
CCGACGGTGGATGATATTTTCCACGCCGTCGAGCGCCGCAAAGCCGACTACGGCGTGGTGCCGATCGAGAACTCGCTGGAAGGGGCGGTCACGCACACCCTGGATCGATTTGTCGACTTCGTCGACACGCCCGTGGTTGTCCAGGGTGAAGTCGAGCTGCCGATTCAGCACCATCTCATCATGCATCGCGGCGTAGCGCTGGCGAAAATCCGGGCGGTCTATTCGCACCCGCAGGCGCTGGCGCAATGTCACCGGTGGGTGCGCCAGCACTTGCCTCAGGCAACCCTGCGCGAGACCAATTCTACCGCCGATGCTGTCTGGTACGTGCGGCACGACAAGAACGCGCAGTATCGTGCGGCCATCGGCCGCAAGGAGCTCGCGGAAAAGTCGGCCTTGGTGACCGCGCCCATTCCGAACGAGCGCGAGAACAAGACGCGGTTCCTGGTCATTGGCCTGCAAGAGCCGCGGGCCGGGCGACGGAATAAGACCGCCATTCTCTTCGCGCTGAAGGACAAGCCCGGCGCGCTGCATGACGCGCTGGTGCCCTTCAAGCGGCAGGGCATCAGCCTCACGAAAATCGAATCCCGGCCCTCCAAGCAGAAGGCCTGGGAGTATTTGTTCTTTATCGATGTCGATGGGCACGTCGATGATCCGAAATTGAAGAAGGCCCTGACCGCGCTGCGCCGCTCCACAACGCTGCTGCGGGTACTTGGCTCATACCCTATGGCAAAGTGATCCCTGATAATAAGAGGGTGAAATGAGCCGGCGTTCTATTGGTGTGACCTTAGTAGCTTGGCTGGAAATTGTCGTAGGACTTTCGCTATTTTTGCTATGTTTAGCAGGGGTTGTTGGAGATTTATACGGCATGCAATATGAGGGTTTTGGTCTTTCTCTCGGCATACTCTTCTTGCCCGTGCCAGTTCTCAGTGTTGTTACCGGGATGCTGCTATTGAGGCTGAAACCCGTTGCAAGGATAATGAGTATCGGCACGCTTTCTCTTTTGTGCTTCCTTGCCCTCGCCATGAGCATGCCCGCGCTAGCAAGACCAATTGGGTGGAGCTTGAACCGGGACATGGTCGGCATCTTTTTCCTCGGCCTCCTCGCTCTTGCTTCAGCCTACTCAAGCTTTTTTCTTACTCGCTCAAACGTGAAGGCGCAGTTTCTGATGAATGACAGGAATGATTGATACGCGGGCGCGCGCGGCAGTGCGCGACCTGCCCACCTACAAGCCGGGCCGGCCGATTGAGGACGTGAAGCGCGAGTTCAAGCTCACGTCGGTGATCAAGCTGGCCTCCAACGAGAACGCCTTGGGCCCCTCGCCCAAGGCGGTGGCCGCCCTGCGCCGGGCGACCGGGTTGCTGCACCGGTATCCGGATAGCACGTGCCGCGCGCTGCGCCTGGCCCTCGCGAAGCGCCTCAAGGTGGACCCCGCGTCGCTGGTGTTCGGCAACGGCTCGGATGAGCTCATCGTGATGGCGCTGCGCGCGTTTGTCGATCCGGGCGATGAGGTGGTGGTCGCGACCCCGACGTTTCTGATCTACGAGCTGCAGGCGCGCGCCTGCGGGGCCAAGGTGATCACCGTGCCGCTGAAGGACTATCGCTATGACCTGGTGGCGATGCGTCAGGCGCTGACCCCTTCGACCAAGCTGGTGTTTATCGCCAATCCGGATAACCCCACCGGCACTTACGTGACGAAAACAGAGCTCGAAGCGTTTTTGCGCAATCTGCCGCGGCAAGTGCTCGTGATGGTCGATGAGGCGTACTACGAGTTCGTGACGGCGAAGAACTACCCCCAAACGATGCCCTGGGTGGGGCAGCGGCCGCTCATCGTGACCCGCACGTTTTCCAAGGCCTACGGCCTGGCCGGGCTGCGTGTGGGCTATGGCCTCGCTGCCCCGGCAATCGTTTCAGCTCTGGATGCGGTGCGCGAGCCCTTCAACGTCAATAGCCTCGCGCAGACCGCCGCGGTCGCGGCGCTGGGCGATGTGGCGTTTCTCAAGCGGTCGCAGCAGTTGGTGCGCGACGGGATGCGGTATCTCACGCAGGCGCTGGGCCGCCTGCGCATCCGCTTTGTGCCCAGCACGACCAATTTCGTCTTACTGGAACTCGGGCCCCGCGCTCAAGAGGTGGCGCACGCGCTGTTGCGCCGCGGGGTGATCGTGCGCGAGATGAGCGCCTGGCAGTTGCCGGGCTGCGTGCGCGTCACGCTGGGCACCATGCCGGAGAACCGCCGCTTCATCGCCGCACTGCAACGCAGCTTGACCTAAGGGAGGCGCCACATGATCATCGTCCTCAAACCCGAGACGACGAAAAAGCAGTTTGAGCACGTCCTCGAGCGCATCAGGGCCCTGGGCCTGAAGCCCATGGTGTCCAAGGGCACCGAGCGCACCATCATCGGCGTCATCGGGCCGGAAGATGCGCTGCGCGTGCAGCCCCTGGAAGCGATCCCCGGGGTGGAAAAGGTCATGCCGGTGCTCAAGCCCTACAAGCTGGTGGGGCGCGAGTTCCAGGCGCATGACAGCGTGGTCGACGTCAAGGGGGTCAAGATCGGCGGCAAGGCGGTGGTCGTGATGGCCGGCCCCTGCTCAGTGGAAGACCCGAAGATGCTCGTGGATATCGGCAAGCAAGTGAAAGCCGGCGGCGCGCAAATGCTGCGGGGCGGGGCCTTCAAGCCGCGCACGTCGCCCTACTCGTTTCAGGGGATGGGAGAAGCCGGCCTGAAGCTGCTGCATCAAGTCAGCCGCGACACCGGCCTGCCGGTGGTCACCGAGCTGCTGGATGTGCGCGATTTGCCGCTGTTCGAGAAATACGTCGACATGATCCAGATCGGGGCGCGCAACATGCAGAACTTCGAGCTCCTGAAAGAGGTGGGGCTCACGCAGAAGCCGGTGCTGCTGAAGCGCGGCTTCTCGGCCACGATCAGCGAGTTCCTGCTGGCGGCCGAGTACATCCTCAGCGAAGGCAACTTCAACGTGGTGCTCTGCGAGCGCGGCATCCGCACCTTCGAGACCATGACGCGCTTTACCCTCGATCTCAATGCGATCCCGGTCATCAAGCGCCTCTCGCACCTGCCGATCATCGTGGACCCCAGCCACAGCAGCGGCGTGTGGGATTACGTCGCCCCGATGGCGCGCGCGGCCATCGCGGCCGGCGCCGATGGGCTGATCGTCGAGGTCCACAACAACCCGGAGGTGGCCCGCTGCGATGGGCCGCAGTCGCTGAAGCCGAAGAAGTTCGCCGCGCTGATGAAGGATGTGGGCAAAATCGCGCGGGTGCTGGGCCGCACGCTCTAACGGTCACAGGAGATGCCGCAAGCCAAACGCGTGGCGATTATCGGGCTCGGGTTAATCGGCGGATCGCTGGGATTGGCGATCCGCCGCCGCCGCGCGGCCCGCGAAGTCGTGGGCTTCAGCCGCCGCCAGGCGACAGTGGCGCGCGCGAAATCGCGCGGGGCCATCGACCGCAGTGCAGCGTCGCTGCGCCAGGCTGTCCTGGAGGCGGATCTCGTCGTCCTGGCCGGGCCGGTGGATACCATCGTGCCGCTTGGCCGCCAGGCCGCTCGCTTCATGAAGCCAGGGGCAGTGCTCACCGATGTGGGCAGCACCAAGGCCGCCATCGTGCGCGGGTTGGGCCAGCACTTGCCGCGCGGGATCGCGTTTGTGGGCGGCCACCCGATTGCTGGCTCTGAGCAGCAGGGCATTGACGCGGCCAACGCCGGGCTCTTTGCAGGAGCCGTGTGCATGCTCACCCCGACCGCGCGCACCCCTCGGGCCGCGCTTAAGCGGGTACGCGCCCTCTGGGAGCGCATCGGTGCGCGCGTGCAGATTGTCTCGCCGGCTGCCCATGATCAGTTGCTGGCCATGGGCAGCCACTTGCCTCATCTGCTGGCGGCTGTGCTCATGCAGACGGCCCAGGGGCGCTTGCCGCGCCCAGCCCCGTGCAGCTTCCTCGATATGACCCGGATCGCCCTGAGCAGCCCCGAGCTCTGGGACGATATTTTTCTCTCCAACCGCGTCGAGCTGCTCGCCGCCATGCGGGTGTTTGCGCGCCAGTGGCAGCAGTGGCAGCGGCTGTTGAGCCGCCGGCAGGGTGCGGCACTGCGGCAGCAGCTGCACCGCGCGCAGCGCGCCCGAAAAGCCTTGACGCGATGAAACCTCAGCGCGTCATCGTCACGATCGACGGGCCCGCCGGGGTGGGCAAGAGCACCGTGGCCAAACTGCTCGCCAAAGCGCTGGAGGTGATGTACCTCGACACCGGTGCCACGTATCGCTCGCTGGCTTACGCGGCGGTGGAGGCCAATGTGAATATCGCCGATCGCGAACGGCTGGTGGCCATGGCCAAACGCCTGCCCCTGCAATTGCGCCAGACAGCCGAAGGGGAGCTGCGGGTGCTGCTCGATGGCAAGGATGTGACCAAGAAGATCCGCACGGAAGAAGTCTCGGAAGCCGCGGCTCACGTCGCCCAGGAGCCGAAGATCCGGGAAGCGCTGGTGGCCCTGCAGCGCCGGCTCGCGGATGAGCATGGCGTCGTGGTGGAAGGGCGGGACACCGGCTCGGTGGTCTTCCCGTACGCGCCGCACAAATTCTTCCTCGATGCGCAGCCGGATATCCGCGCGAAGCGCCGCCAGGATGAGCTGGCACTCTTGTATGGCCGCAAGACGCCGCTGCTGCAGGTGCAAGAGCAGCTGCACTTCCGTGACAGCCTGGATCGCACGCGCCGCGTGGGCCCGCTGGTCAAGCCGGAAGGGGCGATCGTCATCGACACGTCCCACCTCAGCGCCTCGGACGTGGTGCGGGTGATGCTCAAGCATATCCGCGCGGCGGGCGGCCAGCCGGCCTCGTGACATCCGGGGGCGGGCAAGATTCGGGTTGCCTTTGGCGCGCCGATTTCCTATACTACTAGCCTCGAAACGTCGCAGCGAGCCTCCGCGAGGAAGGAAGCCGCTGCCGACATGGCAGAACTGGTCACCCAGCGCTGGCGCGCACTCGAGCGTCAGATGGCTGGCGGAGGCACACCTACCAGATGACCACCATGGCTGAAGAGACATCGCAGTCGTTGTCCGACCTCTACGCGCAGAGCTTGCGCGTCATCACCGAAGGCCAGATCGTCAAGGGCCGCATCATCGCCATCACCGCCAAGGACGTGGTGGTGGACATCGGCTTCAAGTCCGAAGGCTCGATCGATCGCACCGAGTTCTTCGAGTCCGACAAGCTGCAGGTCGGCGATGAGGTCGAGGTCTACGTCGAGAACGTCGAGGATGAGCAGGGCATGGTCATCCTCTCGAAGCACAAGGCCGATCGGCAAAAGGGCTGGGAGCGGATCGTCAACAATTTCAAAGAGAACGACGTCATCGAGGGCCGCGCCGTGCGCAAGGTAAAGGGCGGCTTGATGGTCGACATCGGCATTGAGGCCTTTATGCCGGCCTCGCTGGCTTCCTTCAAGGGCTACGCGAATCTGGATGCCCTCATCAACCAGCCCCTCAAATTCATCATCCTCAAGATCAGCCGGGCCCGCAAGAACATCGTCGTCTCCCATCGCGACTTCCTCATGCGGGAGAAAGACGCCCAGCGCCAGAAACTCATCGAGTCGCTCACCGTGGCGGAGCGCCGCAGCGGCGTGGTCAAGAACCTCACCGATTTCGGCGCCTTCATCGATCTGGGCGGTATCGACGGCTTGCTGCACATCGGTGATATCTCGTGGGGCCGTATCGGGCATCCCTCCGACGTGCTGGCCGTGGGCCAGCAGCTCGATGTGGTGGTGCTCTCGGTCGACCGCACCGCCAATAAGGTCTCGCTGGGCCTGAAGCAGCTCTTCCCGAGCCCCTGGCAGCATGCCGAGGAGAAGTACCCGGTGGGCACCAAGATCAAGGGCAAGGTGGTCAACCTGGTGCCCTACGGCGCTTTCGTGGAGGTCGAGCCCGGCGTAGAAGGGCTGGTGCACATTTCCGAGCTCTCGTGGTCCAAGCGCATCGCGCACCCCTCCGAGCTGCTGCAAGTGGGCCAGGAAATCGAGGCCGTCGTGCTGGCCGTGGATGCCAAGAACCAGCGGCTGTCGCTGGGCATGCGCCAAGCGGCGGGCGATCCGTGGCAGACGGCGGCAGAGAAGTACCAGCCTAGCACCAAGGTGCTCGGGCGCGTGCGCCAGCTGACCGACTACGGGGCGTTTATCGAGCTGGAAGACGGGCTCGAGGGCATGCTGCACAACGCGGATATCTCCTGGACCCGCAAGATCAACCATCCCTCCGAAGTCCTCAAGAAGGGCCGCATGGTCGATGTGATGATCATGACCTGCGAGCCGGACAACCACCGCATCACCCTGGGCATGAAGCAGCTCATGGAAGACCCCTGGCCGCAGCTCATCCAGCAGTTCAAGCTCGGCTCGGTGGTGGAGGGCACGGTGACGAAGGTCGCCGGCTTTGGCCTGTTCGTGGAGATCGCCAAGGACGTCGAAGGCCTGATGCACCTCTCGGAGCTGGAGCTGGGACAGGCCGAAAAGCTCGATGAACGCTACAAAGTCGGCTCCAAGGTGAAGGCCCAGGTCATCAAGCTCGATGAGCTGGAGCGCAAGATCGGCCTGAGCAACAAGAACTTGCCCAGCGAGGCCGCGTAACGCGCCAGGGAACCATGGCGCCTGCCAACGCCGCCAGCACCCTGACCGCCCTCCGGCGGGGTGTCGTGGAGATCATCAGCGAGGCTGATCTCACCGCGAAGCTGGCGCTCAACCGCCCGCTGGTGGTCAAAGCCGGGTTCGACCCCACCGCGCCTGATTTACATCTGGGCCACACCGTGCTGCTGCGCAAGCTGCGCCAGTTCCAGGACCTCGGCCACCAGGTGATATTCCTGATCGGCGATGCGACCGCCCTGGTCGGCGACCCCTCGGGCCAGTCCAAAATGCGCAAGCTGATGACCCCTGAGCAGGTGCACGCCAATGCGGCCACGTATCACGCGCAGGTGCAGCGCATCCTGGAGGTGGCCAGCCCCAAGACCTACCAGCAGCGCTATAACAGCGAGTGGCTAGGCGGCGAGCACAGCCCCCGGAAGCAGCAGCCCTTCGGGTTAAAAGAGCTCGTTGAGCTGACTTCAAAATACACGGTCGCACGGCTCATCGAACGCGACGATTTCGCAAGGCGCCTCAAAGGCGGTCAGGAAGTGAGCATGCTCGAGCTCTTCTATCCCCTGATGCAGGGCTACGATTCGGTAATGCTCAAGGCCGACGTCGAGCTGGGCGGCACCGATCAAAAATTCAACCTGCTGGTCGGCCGCGACCTGCAGCGCGCGTACGGGCAGCCGCCGCAGGTCGTCATCACGATGCCGCTGTTGGAAGGCACCGATGGCGCGCAGAAGATGTCCAAGTCGCTGGGCAACCACATTGGGATCAACGAGCCCTCCTCCGAGATGTTCGGCAAGCTCATGTCGATTCCGGATACGCTGATCGTGAAGTACGCCACCGTGCTGACCAATCTGTCGGATGCGCACGTGCAAGCGATCGAGGAGCAGCTCAGCGCGCGCAGTGTGAACCCCCGCGACCTCAAGGCCCAGGTGGCCGAGGCCATTATCGCGATCTATCACGGGCCCGTCGCGGCGCAAGAGGCGCGCCGGCAGTTCACTAGCGTCTTTTCCAAGCGCGAGCTGCCCTCGCATATCCCGATCGTGCGCGCGGAGTCCATGCAGGCCGCGGCGCAAGCCGATGGCACCCTGCGGCTGGTCGATGTGCTGGTGGGCGAGGGGCTGGCGGATACCAAGAACGAAGCCCGGCGCCTGATCAGCCAGCGGGCGGTCGAGATCGATGGTAAGAAGATCGAGCAGCCCTCCGTGCCCCGGGCCGAGGTGCTGGATAAGGTGCTCAAGGTGTCCCGGCATTTCCGGCGCTTCCCGGCAGATTGACAAGGCGGGCGTGGGGACTATACTAAACCCCATATGGCGTGTGTGGCGCAGATGGCCTAAGGAGGTAGGCTCGCAATGAGACTCGCACTCGGACGGTGGCTCTTAGGGCTTGTGCTGGCAGGTGGCGCGGGCATGGCGATTGTGTCGGCTGAAGATGGGGTAAAAACACTGCCGACTTTGCTCATCAAGGGGGAAGTGGTCGCCCTGGACGCGGCGGATCCTGCCGCGACACTCCTCAAAATCAAAGATCGCTACGGCTTCGAAACGCCCATTTACCTCACTCCTCAGACGAAAGTGGCGCAAGGCGAGGCGGCCGCGGAGATCTCGGCGGTCACGACAGGCGCGTCGGTGGAGGTGGAGTATAACTTCGACGTGAACACCGCCAAGCGACATGCGGTCTCTGTGAAGCTGCCCGGCGCGGCTGCTGCGATCCCGGCTCTCGAGGCGGCTGTCGAAGCCGTCCCTGCTGAGGGCGCGGCAGTGGAAGCCGCCCCTGACGCGGCCGAGGCGATGGACGCGGCGGTGGAAGCAGTGACCGAGGATGTCGCACCTCCTGCAGAGAGCGAGCCGGCAGCGCAGCCGTAAGTCAGCGTTGCAGCGTCACCACGTTGCGGCGGCTCTCAAGATAGAGCCGCCGCAGTGCTTTGATGGCCACAAAACCTAAAACCCGCACGACGTCAGAGGACTGGCCCGCCCCTCAGTTCCGGTATCGCAAGCCGGTGAGGGGCAGTGCCGTCTGGTGGCTGCGCTTTTTGGGCGTGGCCGCCTTCCTCATTGTGCTGTTGCGCCTGCCGCCGGCGCAGGAGGCGCAGCTGACCCGCATCGACTTGCGGTGGTTAGGCTTGTGCATGGTGTTCACGGTCGCCCAGCTGCTGCTCGAAGCCCTGGCTTGGCACCTGCTGCTCCTGCGGCAGCGCTTGCGCCATCCGTACCCCAAAACACTCGTCGCGTATCTGGCCAGCCAATACCTCGGGATGGTGACCCCGGGCCATGTCGGCGAGTTCCTGGCCGCCGGCTACATCTGCATGAACACCGGCATTACCTTCGGCTATGCGCTCTCCAGCGTGGTCGTCAAGAAGGCGCTGAGCTGGGTGGCGCTGATGGGCTTTGGCATTTGGGGCCTGCAGCTGTTGGGCGAGGTCCCGTTGATGCGCGACGTGCAGTGGATTCTCGTGGCGACGGTGACCGTGCTGGTGGCCCTGTCGGTGGGGATCATGCTCTGGGTGCTGTCCCTGCGGCGCTTGGCGCGCAAGTGGCAGCGGCTCTCCCCCTGGCAGATCGACATGGCGGATTTCTGGGCCGGGATGCGGCCGCTGCGCTCTAGCTGGCTGCTGCTGCCGCTGGGAGTGGCGTCGCTGGCTTTCAGCATGATCTTCGGCCAACTCTACAGCATCCTGCAGGCGCAGGGGTTGGGGCTGAGCTTGGGGTTGGCGGCCAAGATCGCGGCCTTCAGCCGCCTCGTGGCGCGCGCGATTCCGTTTTCAGTGGTGGGCTATGGCACGAAGGACGCGGCGGTCATCGGGATGCTGACCGCGCACGGCATCGACACTACCGTGGCGGTCACGACGACGCTGTTCTACCTGGTCTGTGCTTACCTGCTCACGCTGCTGCTCTCCGGCCTGTGCTGGTGGATCCGCCCGCTGCGCATCAGCCGCGCAGCACCCGACGACCTCGCTTGAAAGCCTTCGCGCGTAATACCTGCCTGACGGTGGTGTTGCTGGCTGGCCTATTGGCCGCCTGGGGGCAGGAGCAGGCCGCCGATCTGCGTCTATTTGGTCCTGCCTATACTCCCGATAGCGCCAGCTATGTCGAGTGTGCGCGTTCGCTGTTGGCTGGCGAGGGTTGCCAGATGCGCTATTACACGAGCCTCAAGCCGCGCTTGTGGCATGAGATGACCATCTGGCCTCCAGGCTTCTCTCTCGCGATCGCCGGTGTTTTATCGGTCGGGGCAAACCCCGCGCCGCAGGCGGGGTGGCTGGTCGCTCTCGCTTCTACCGCCATCGCGTTGGTCGCGATCTTTTTCATCGCCCGCTTATTCTTGCCGCCTCTTCTGGCGTTTGCCGCTTCATTAGGGGCCGGCCTGATGCCGGCGCTGTTGGAGGCGGGCAAGACGTGTCTGAGCGACACGCTTTACCTGGCTCTCGTGGCCTGGTCCGTGTTGTGCCTCTTGAAGAGTGCGCAGACGGCGAAGGGGCGGGTGTTTGCGCTCAGCTGGTTGGCGGTGGCCGGCTGCTTAAGCGGATTGGCCTGGAGTGTCCGCTATGCGGGCCTCGCGTTGATTACTGCGATGGCCTGTTTCCTTCTGGCTTCGCTGTGCTGGGCGCCTCGTCGCGATACGTTCTTGCGGTGCGGCGCCTGGCTCGCGGGCCTCGCGCTGGGGGCCGGACCGTTAGCGCTGCATAATATCGTCAACTATGGCCGACTGGCCCCGTATGGCTTGCCACCCTCCACCGTGGCGCTGAGTGAGAACCTGCGCACCACCATCGCCGTCATCCTGGGCGATCTGACCACCTGGACGACCGGCGCCAATCACGCGGCTGTTTTCTTGAGCCATCCCTTGGCGCTCATGGGTCTGCTGGGGCTCGGGCTGTTGTTGCTGGTGCGGCACCGGCGAGCCATCGCTCACCCGGGGTTTTTTCTGGCGCTCTTTTTCGGGCTCCACGCAGCGGTGGTGGTGCTGGCCCGCACCACGTACCAGTGGGGTGAGTTGATCAACAGCCGCCATTTCCTGCCGGTGTACTGGATGCTCTGGCTGGGGCTCGGGACGCTCGGGTTGGCGCTGGGCAAAAGGATCGGCCTAGCTTCGCCCGCCCGTCTTCCCGTGGCGGCTGCCGGCCTCTTGCTGCTCACCGGGCTGCAGTGGCGAAGTCATCGCGCCGCGATGCAAGAATTTCGCCTCACCTCTCGGACGGTCCAGGATGACCCGGCTCTCTATGACTTGGTCCGCCTTGAGGTGAAGCCCCAACAACTCGTGTACGCGACGAACGCGTATCTGCTACGGCTCTTCGCCGATGTGAATGCCCGGATGCTGTATCGCAGCGACGTGCCGGATGCCACACCGTTAGAAGAGGAAGCGACGCTGCGCGCGGCCGCGGCCAGCGACTTGCTCTGGGGCTTCGTGATTCATGATGTGCGCGGCGCCCAGGAAGGAAAGTATGGCCCTTGGCTGCAGCGCGTCGCGCTGAATCCGCATGCTGTGCCATGGCTGGAGCCTCTGGCCTTTGATGGCACCGCGCTGCTACTTCGCTGCAAAGTCCCGTAACTCCTTCCTGGGTTCCTAAGGGCCAATTGAAGAACCCTGGACCGCCCAGGTAACCAGGTAGCGGGTCATGGGCATCTGCAAGATCCACGGGTGGTCTGCCGCCTGCTGGCTGATGGCCCGCACACAGAGGCGCATCCCG
>JAGVGS010000007.1 GCA_020057015.1 Candidatus Omnitrophota bacterium
CATCGGCGACCAGCCGCCCGCCGACTTGATCAAGCGAGGTGGAGGAAGCGATCAGGTCGCGCAGCCGCTCCCGATAGGCGCTGCCATAGCGCACGCTGTCCTGCGCATAGAGGAGAACGTCCGTCGTTAACACATAGGCCTGCACCAGGGCGCGCCAATCGGCCGGCTCAGGCAGCTGATACGCCTGCAGGAGCTGCGCCACCGCACTGCGCACTTGCCCAAAACGCTCCATGGGTAGCTCTTCCAGCATGCGCAAGCGCGCCAGGGGGGTACCGCTACCTTGCCCAGGCAAGCTGAGGCCCAGGGCAATCGCTTGGTCATAGATCCGGCCGTATAGCCTGGAGAGCTCAGGCAGCGGCTGCAGCCCGCTGAGGATCTCGACGAGATAGCGCTGCTTGGCTTGCGGCGAGGTCAACAAGCTCAGCGGCGGATTGCGGTATAACCGCGATCGGCGATTCTTGGGCACATAGGCCTGATTGCCTTCAAGGAACTTTTCGATATCCGCGGGATGCTCGAGGAACCACTTGATGAGTCCCACGCGCTCGATGCGGTCGGCATAGGTGAAGTTTTCGCGCTCTTGCGGGGTGAGCAGATGCAAGATGGTATGCGCCGTCTTCGCCGCGATACGCACATCAATGTCATAGGCGGCCTTCACCGGGTCGTCGGGATTGATATAGCGTCCGGCGGTCATGCGCAAGGCCGGCGGCAGCATGCCGCTGCGCGTCACATCGCGCTGGTGTAGTGCGGCCTCGACAAAACGGTAATCCTCGTAGAGTTGGGTGGTGCGGAATGCCGAGGACCACGCCAAGATACCCAGCACCCAGCGCACCGGGCGAGAGGCCAACGCTTGATAGCGCGCAGGCACGAGATAGAGCCGCTCGCGATTCCAGAAGTAGCGGTCCAACGCTTCAGGGCTGGTGAATGCCCGCCAGCCGGCCTTGTCTCCTGTAAGCGTCTCCTGCTCGTCTTCGTAGAGGAAACTGACAATGGGCACTTCTTTCACGTGCTGGCGCACGCGCTGAAAACGGGGGTCGTTCTCCAGCCCGAAGCGGCGGATGGTCAGCTCGCTGACGTAGAGCGTGCGTCCTTCAGCCGCGGCCTGTTCGGCTTGCTCTAGGAGCACCTCGCGCTGCGTGCGCAGCTCTTGCTCGCGGCCCTGGACCGGTGCTTCGGCTCCCACGAACGCATGGTACGGCAGCAGGCGGATGTTTGCGCCGGTGGCGGTTTTGACCTCGACGCCTCGGGGGTCGAGCTCATCAGAGACCTTCCCCTCCCCGATGAGCAGCTTCATCATGTTCTCGTACATCAAGGTGATGGCGTTAACGATTTGCTGGCGCTCGAAGGCATTGGCAAAGCGCTCGCGCGTCAGGAATGGCCACAGGTGCAGGTCTACTGTGACGAATTCTTTGAAGCTGTGCGCCCCTTCTGCGCGATTGCGGAAGATCGGCTGCCAAGCCCGGCCCATGCCTTCCTTGATCTGCTGGTTGCCGCGCAGCTCCATCATGTTCTGCGCATGCCAGGAGTAAAACGGGCGGACGCCCTTTTCCAGCACGTCCCGCAGGGCCAGGTATAGGATGCCGAACAAGTTGTCTAAGCCATCGCGGACCGGAAGTCCCTCCAAGTCCACGAGTTTGCGCAGCGGATGGTCAGGCGGCTCGGTGAGTCTGTTTAAGGCCTTTAAGGCTTGTTTGAAAAGCTGTTGCGTCTCCAGCGGCAAGCTCTCGAGTTGATCTGCTACGACCAGGCTACCGCTCAAGAATGGCAGGGTCCGCCGAATAGGAACGCTGGTCTGCGCAGTCCGCAGCGTAGACACCAGACCTTCAGGCAATTCAACCATGTCGTCAAGAATGGGCAGGAGATCCTGGTCAATGATCCGTCGTACGGTTGCAAGATGATCTTGCTGCCACTGGGCCTCGCCAATCTTGTTGTAACGCGGGCGCAGCAAATCACGCGCCTGGCGGCTGAACAGCACTTGGCGCAGCGCAGAGAAGTAGAAGCCACCCTTGAACCGGCGGATAAACGGCATGCTCGGCAGACGCACCCAGTAGAGCGTGCCGATCCCAATGCCCAACGCGAGCGCCGGCGATAAGAGGATGGCGGCCACCCCTGTACCAAGCAGCAACGCATTCGTCCCTAGGGTGGCTGCAATGCCACCCTTGGACGGGGCTATTTGCAGCAGGAGTTGAAGGCCGATGACCACCGCCGCCGTCCGCAGCACTACCGCCGTGAAGACAGCCGGCAGCGCCGCACCCAGCGCCAACGCAACGCCACCTGCCACCAAGCCCACAGCGGTAGAGAACACCACCTGCCGCAACAGCCAACCGACCTGGCGCTTGCCGTTGAAAGGCTGCAGCGCCAGGCGCTGCGCCGGCGTGGCTAGCACCATGTCATCGGGCAGCATGCGGTGGAACCAGATCTCAAACCACCAGCCCACGCCCATTTGGTTCGGGCTGCGCGCCACGTGCAGACGATCGGCGCGCGGATAATAGTCCTTGTCCGCCTCGCCGCGCTCGCGGATATCGAGCATTTGTTTGTGGTTCTCGGTGAGGTAGCGCACGCGCTCTACGCGGCTGGCCTCCAGCACCACCGGCAAGCGTGCCTTGCCCTGGCCCAGGCTGCGGCGCATGGAGCTCCAGACCAGCTCGGCATCCGACAACAAGCTCATCTCTTCCTCAATCGTCTGCTCAAAGCGCCGGCCCCCGGCTCGCGCCTCTGCCGTAGCCGTCACATCCAGCGCATTGGGCAGGTGCAGTTTGCGATCCAGGCCTAGCGGCCCATATTGCTCCCAAGCCAGCTCGAGCTGGCGGAATTCCGGAATGCCCTGCAAGCGGCTGCGCTGCGCCATCACGTAGCCCAGTAGATCGCGGGGTACGGCTACGCTCACCGCCACGCGGCCATCGGCTGCGCGCGGCTCCACCGTCACGCCGGGGAGCACATCGGCGTAATAGCGCAGCAGGGGCAACAGCGCGCCGTCATCGGCCAGCGTAAAGCGCAAGCCCAGGGCCCCGGCGCTCGGAGTGAGCCGCTGGTTGACGCGGCGGGCAGCCTCCCGCACCCCGTCGGGCAATCGGGCCAGCGCAGCCTGCGTGACGCCATAGAGGCCCTGCAGCGCCCCAGAGGTCCCCTCGTGCAGCACCCCCAGCAGTTCGCTCAGCGTTTCACCGATGAAGGGCTCATACCACAGCTTCCAGCGGATATGCTCTTCAAGAGCCTCGTCCCACTCGCGTGGATTGGCGCGCCGGCGGGTAGCGGCATACTGGTGGAGATAACGCTTATCGCTTAGCTCAGCCACCAGCGGCGTCGTGATGCCCAGATGCGCCATCCAGCCGTCTTCGATGTTGAGGACCGCTGTGGTCGCCAGCGGCTGCAGGCGTGCCACCAGCTGCGAGACCTGGTCTGCTTCCTTCGTGGGCGCGGTATCAGCCGACGCCCGTTCTGCGGCTAGCGCAGTCAACCGTTCCAAGACCCGCGCCAAAGCCACCTCATCGCGCACGCCGCGCAATTCGGTCTCGAGAGCCCTATAGGGGTTGGGTTCGAAGACGCCTGCCTTGCTGAAGAGCGTGCTGGTCTTGTTGAACTTGTCGAGCTCGGCCTGCACCTGAGCGTTCAAGAGCTGACCGGCAAGGCGCAGGATGTCTTCTTTGAGGCCCGGCTGCCAAAGCGAGGCGCCGTAGAGATCGAGCGTGGGTTCCGAGTCCTCGCCGCGCACCGATGAGCGAGCCGCCACGCCAACCAACGCCCCGGCCTGCGCCGGGCTGGCTGCGAAGCGCTCTACCGGGGGACGCGCCACATCGAACCAAATCGCCCGGATGATGCGCTCGGTGCGCTCAGGCTCGCGGGCCAGCTCTTCGGCGGTCAGCGGGTCAAGCAACTGGAAATAGGAGAGGTTGCTGGCGAACTCCGGCAGGTTGTTCGAGCCCTCGATCAGCCCCTCCAGCCGCTGGCGCACGCGCGCGGCATTGACCGCAGGATCGGGATCGGGGTTGCGCAGACGGTCATTGACCTGCATGAAGATTTCCGAGATCACCACATAGTCGTCAAACAGCTGCTCGAGCAGCCCGGCGCCCACCCAGGCCTCGCTCTCGGCTTCGGTTGCCCCACCGACATCCAGGCCTGGCACCGCTTGCGCTTCCCAGGCTTGAAGCAGCCCGGGGGCGACTCCAAGGGCGCCTGCTTGCTCAGCGATCTTCCGGCGCAACGGCACCGGAATGAAGCGGCCCAGCCCCAGGTGGACATAGCGCGGATCATTGGCCCGACTGACCAGTTCCTGCAGCATGCGCTCCTGCCGCCGGTGGGGCGCGATGATCTGGGTGGCTGGCGAGGAACTGGCCGTCCGTAAAGCTTCCACGTTCAGTACGGTGGCATCCCCGCCCTCCAGCAACTGGCGGGCCAGCCCCGGCACGAGCGTGAAGAGCAGCATCGTGCTGAAGCCCTCGGCCGGGTAGAGCACGTGCACGTCGGTCTTGCCGTCCTGGCGGGCTGCAGCGAGCTTTTCTCCCACCAACGTGTGGGCAAAGGAGGCCGCCAAAATGGTGTCAAAACTGTAGGGGGCCTTGGGATCGTTGAATTTCTCAGCGCTGAGGCCCAGCAG
>JAGVGS010000042.1 GCA_020057015.1 Candidatus Omnitrophota bacterium
GTGCCGCCCGGGGCGCGCGTGGTGCTGGCTCCGGGGTTTGGCTGCCGCGCCTGCGGCGCGTGCCGCGCGGGCTGGGATAATCAGTGTTCCGACTATCGCATTCGGGGTGCTGCCGCGCCGGGCGGCTATGCCGAACTTACCCTGGCGGATGCGCGCGATGTGCTGCTCTTACCGGCCGCGGTCTCCTTCGAGACGGCCGCCGCGTATCCGTTGGTGTTTCTCACGGCCTGGCACATGCTGGTGACGCGGGTGAATCTTAAAGCCGGCGAGACCGTGCTGATCCACGCTGCCGGCAGCGGAGTGGGCCACGCCGCGCTGCGCATTGCCAAGCATCTGGGCGCGATCGTGTATGCCACGGTGGGTTCAACGGCTAAGGTGGCGAAGGCCCAGGCGCTCGGGGCGGATGCGGTCATCAATTCCCAGGAAGAGGATGTGGAAGCCCGCGTCAAGACGCTGACCCAGCAGCGCGGAGTGGCGGTGGTTTTTGAGCACGTGGGCCCGGCTACGTTTGAGCACAGCGTCCGGGTACTGGCCAAGGGCGGGCGGCTGGTCACGTGCGGGGCCACCAGCGGCCCGAGCGTGTCGCTGGACTTGCGCTATCTGTTCTCGCGGCAGCTTTCGCTGCTGGGCTGCATGATGGGCCGCCGTCCGGAGCTGGAGCAATTAAGTCCGTTGATTTTCAAGGGCCAGCTGCAGCCGGTCATTGACACGGTGTTCCCGTTGCGCGAGGCCAAGCTCGCGCACGAGCGGATCGAACGGCGGGACGTGTTCGGGAAGTTTGTCTTGGTGCCTTGAGGAACCCACGATGAGACGCTGGAGTGGAGTGCTCTGCGGGATGTTGATCGCGGCCCTGGCGGCGATGCCGGCCGCGGCCCAAGAGGCCGATCCTGCGCAAGCGGCCCTGGCCGAATGGGGTCGCCTCACCGGGGAGTACACGGCGCAGTATCAACAGGGTGAGTACGCGCAAGCCGCCAAAACGGCGCGCCAGGCGCTCGCAGTGGCGGAGTCGGCTTTTGGGCCGCAGGATGCGCGCACCGCGCAGGTGATAAATGACCTGGCCCGCCTGCTGGGCGAGCAGGGCCAGCCTGCCGCAGCGGAGCCGTTGGATCGGCAGGCGCTAAGCATTCGCGAGCAATTGACCCCTGCAGAGCCTGCCGCGGTAGTGCAGTCGCTGTTGAACCTCGCAGGGAGCTTGCAGCGCCTTGAGCGTCCGGCAGAGGCCGAGCCGCTCTTGGTGCGCGCGCTGGGGCTGCTCGAAGCGAACGTGCCGGCAGACCACCCGCAGGTGCTCAATGTGCTGGCAGACCTCGCCCTCTTGCGTATGGCGCAGCATCAGGAGGCCGCGGCTGAGCCGCTCTTCGCACGACTGGAAGCCCAGTTGCCGGCGCTGGCCAAGCTCGATCAGGCCAAAGTGGCGGCTGTCTGGGGGCGCTATGCCGAATGCCTGCAAGCGCTCGGCCGCACCGAAGCGGCATCTGCCATCACGCAGCGCGCCGCCAGCCTGCGCGCGTTGTTGCAGTCCACCCAGGCCGTCCCCTGATGCCGCGGCCCCGTGTGGCCATTCTCGTGGAAGATCTGTATCAAGACCTCGAGGTCTGGTACCCGTATTACCGGCTGCAGGAGGCAGGTGGTGAGCCGCTCTTTGTCGGCACGGGCAGCAAGACTGAGTACAAGGGTAAGTATGGCTATCCGGTGACCGCGACGTGCCGCGCCGCCGATGTGCGCGCGACAGACCTGGCCGCCATTGTGGTGCCCGGCGGCTTTGCGCCGGATCTCTTGCGGCGCTCCCCTGCGGTGCTGCAGCTCGTCAAAGACATGGACCAGCAGGGCAAGGTCGTAGCGGCGATCTGCCATGCCGGCTGGGTGCTGGTCTCGGCCGGGATTTTGCGCGGCCGTACCGTGACCGGCTTCTCGGCCATCAAGGATGACCTGGTGAATGCCGGAGCAACCTATGTAGACCGCGACGTGGTGCGCGACGGCCACCTCATCACCTCCCGCCAGCCCGATGATCTGCCGGCCTTCATGCGCGCGATTCTCGAAGCCCTCGCCATCCCTTCCGCCTGAGGCATGGCGCCCGCACTGACGGCGCTTCTTCCCGGAGCCTCCAGCTGGGCGTCCTGACCCGCGGTCGCCTGGCCGGCTTGGCCCTCGGCGTCCTGGCGGGGGCTGCGAGCGCCTTCGCGGCGATCGACACGACCCTTCTGGAGCAGCCCTGGCCGCGCGCCTCGCAGCGCACCTTTGAGATCGACAAGTACGCGGTGCAGTGGCGCCAGGCCCTGCCGCGAGAGCAGGGCATCTATGCCGGCGTGCGGTTCACCGCGCCCTTAGGTCTGCAGGCCACGTGGGATTTGGCCCAGGATTATCGCGGCATGGGCCAGCAGACCCCTGGGGTGGACGCCGTGCGATTTATGGATGAGAGCCCCACCCGCCAGCTCATTGAGCTCGACGTGAGGGTGCTCTGGCGCAAACTGACCCTGCGTTTTGCTGTGGAACGGGAAGCGCCCCAGCGGCTGCGCTTTGCGCTGCTGGAGAGCCCCTTGGGCGCGTATTATGGCATCAGTACCTTTACGCCCACAGACACCGGCACCGTGGTGGACCTGGCGATTTACCTGAAGCCGGCCCGGCGGGTGCCGGCCCGGCTGTTGCTGGCGGTGGAGCGCCTCGCCATCCTGGGCGGCACGCGCGCATTCCTCAAAGCCTGCGAGCAGCAGCACAACGAGGAGCCAATCAAACGGCCCAGAGCGGATGTTCCCTTCGTTGAGGGGCTCCGCTCTCGCCGTTTTCGGTCCACTTCCGCTCGCCGCACCAGGTAACTTATCCTTCGCGTCGCCTGTTGGCTCTGTTATAATCTGTTCCAGCCCACCCGGAGGCCCCAGACACCATGAAGCAGATCGAGACCCTGACACCCAACGAGATCGCGAAGATTCTCAGAATCCATCCCTTTACGGTCACCCGCTTGGCCCGCGAAGGCAAAATCCCTGCCTTCAAGGTCGGCGGCATCTGGCGGTTTAGAAAAGACCAGTTTGAGCAGTGGATCGTCCAGCAGGAGCCGAAGCTGCTCAAACACGGCCGGCGCCGGGCAAGGCATTGACCCATATGGAATCGGACCGCCCGAGTATAATGTGCAAATCTCATCGTCATGAGTGAGCGTCTCTTCATCAGCAGCGTGCAAAAAGAGCTCGCCGAAGAGCGACGGGCGATCGGCGACTTCGTGCGCGGCGATGCGCTGCTGCGGCGGTTCTTCGACGTGTTCCTGTTTGAAGACCTGCCGGCGTCGGATCGGCGGAGCGATGACGTTTATCTCGATGAGGTCGGGCGCTGCGCCCTTTACGTCGGCTTGTTCGGCCAGGCCTACGGCGAGGAAGATGCCGGCGGCCTTTCTCCCACCGAGCGCGAGTTTGACCAGGCTACCGCGTTGGCCAAGCCGCGCCTGATCTTCGTGAAGGGCGCGGATGACGCAGGCCGCCACCCCAAGATGCGCGCGTTGATCAAGAAGGCGGGCGCGCAGTTGATCCGCCGCCGGTTCACCGGCATCGCTGAGCTCACCGGCGCGCTCTACGCGAGTCTTGTGGAGCACCTGGAGCGCACCGGCCGCCTGCGGACCAAGCCCTTTGACGCCGCCGCCTGTCCCGACGCCACGCTGGCCGACCTGTCTGACGACAAGGTGAAGTGGTTTCTTGGCCTGGCCCGCCGCGAGCGGCAATATCCGCTGCGCGAAGACACGCCAGCCGCCGAAGTCCTTGCCCACCTCAATCTGCTCGATGCCGGTCAGCCGAGCCATGCCGCCGTGGGCACGCGCGCTCTCGGGCCGCAGGCGCCGGTTGAATACGAACTGCCGCGCGAAGCCGTGGCCGAAGCCATCGTCAACGCCGTCGCCCACCGCGACTATGCCTCGGCGGGCGCGGTGCAGGTCTCCGTTTTTGCCGATCGCGTCGAAGTCTGGAACCCGGGCGTTCTGCCACCGCCGCTGACCCCCGAGCGGTTGCGCGTGCCCCATCGCTCAATCGCGCGCAATGCCCGGATCTGCGAGGCGCTGTTTCTCGCCCGCTACATCGAGAAGTATGGCACCGGCACGCTGATGATGATCCGCGAGAGCGTCCAGCATGCGCTGCCCGAGCCCGACTTCGAGCAACGCGCCGGCGAATTCGTGACGACCGTCTGGCGCGACTGGCTCACGGAGAGCGTGCTGGCGGCCGCCAATCTCAACGAGCGCCAGCGCCGAGCCATCGGACACATCAAAGCCGCCAGCCGGATTACCAGCAAGGAGTATCAAGAACTGACCGGAGCGACACCCAGAACCACCACGCGGGATCTGGATGCGTTGGTGGGCAAAGGGCTCCTTCGGAAGGTGGGAAAAACAGGGCGTGGCGCTCACTACGTGGTGCACGGTAAACCGGACAAGAATCGGACAAATCAGCCATCTGGTGTTGCGTCAAAAGGATCGTCATCAGTTCGTTCTCGTCGCGGTCGTAAGCAGAACAAGCGGACATGACCGCTGATCTCAAATCCTATCCCGCCTACAAGGATTCCGGCGTGCCGTGCCTGGCTCGCCGGGAGGATGCCATAATCGACGGCCTCAAGAAAAGGAAGCCCCTGGCCTTCAAAGTCGGCGGCATCTGGCGCTTCCGGAAGGATCAGTTTGAGCGGTGGATTGAGAGTAAGACGACTTCGATAAGGCGAGGGAAGACCCAGCGAGTGACCCATGGATAAGGCGAGAATTGCTACCAAGCGAGCACGAAAGAACAACCAGGCTGGAAATGGCGCCAACCTGGGGTTTGAAGAAAAACTCTGGCAGGCTGCCGATAAGATGCGGGGCCACATGGACCCGGGGGAGTACAAGCATGTGGCCTTGGGACTCGTGTTCCTTAAGTACATTTCGGATGCCTTCGAGCAGCGCCGAACCGAACTCGCCAAAGAAAAAGGGGCGGATCCGGAGGATCGAGACGAATATTTGGCCGAGAATGTTTTCTGGGTGCCGAAGCAGGCCCGCTGGAAGAATCTTCAAGCCAACGCCAAGCAGCCGACCATCGGCAAGCTCCTCGATGACGCCATGGTGGCGATTGAGAAAGAGAACTCTTCACTCAAAGGTGTGCTCCCGAAAGACTACGCCAGGCCCACCTTGGACAAGCATCGCCTAGGTGAGCTCATTGACCTCATCGGCACAATTGGGCTAGGCGATAAAGACAGCCGTTCCAAGGACATCCTCGGGCGGGTCTATGAGTATTTCCTGAGCAAATTTGCCAGCGCTGAAGGCCGAAAAGGTGGGGAATTCTATACGCCCCGCTGTGTCGTACGGCTCCTCGTGGAGATGATCGAACCGTTCAAAGGCCGCGTGTACGATCCCTGCTGCGGCTCGAGCGGCATGTTTGTCCAAAGCGAAGAATTTATCCGGGCGCATGGTGGGCGGCTCGGCGACATCGCGATCTATGGCCAGGAATCGAATCCGACCACCTGGCGAATGGCCAAGATGAATCTGGCGATCCGTGGCATCGAAGCGAACCTCGGCCCGCAGAACGCCGATACCTTCCATAACGATCTCCACAAAGACCTCAAGGCGGACTTCATCCTCGCCAATCCTCCGTTTAACGTAAGCGACTGGGGTGGTGAGCGGCTGCGCAACGATGTGCGCTGGAAATATGGGGTCCCGCCGATTGGCAACGCCAACTTTGCTTGGGTTCAGCACATGATCCATCATCTGGCTCCGAGTGGTATCACTGGGTTTGTCTTAGCCAACGGCTCCATGTCATCGAATCAATCCGGAGAAGGCGAAATCCGCAAGGCCATCATCGAAGCGGACCTGGTGGATTGCATGATCGCGCTCCCAGGACAGCTCTTCTACGGAGCCCTGATCCCTGCTTGCCTCTGGTTCCTCACTCGTAACAAGAAGAACGGCAAATTCCGTGACCGAAGCGGCCAGATGCTCTTCATTGATGCCCGGAAGCTGGGACACCTGGTGGATCGAACCCACCGAGACTTATCGGATGAGGAGATCGCCCGAATCGCGAGCACCTACCACGCCTGGCGCGGTGAAAAGGACGCGGGCAAGTACGCAGACATGCCCGGCTTCTGTAAGAGCGCGACACTGGTAGAAATCCGCAAGCACGGTCATGTCCTCACCCCGGGACGCTACGTCGGGGCGGAGGCAGTCGAGGATGACGGCGAGCCGTTTGAGGAGAAAATGAAACAGCTCACCGGAACACTGCGCGAGCAGCAGGCCGAAGCCGAGAAGTTAGATGCCGCGATTACCACTAATCTGAAAGCACTGGGGCTCTAGACAAAAAACTCAAAAAAGTTAGCAAGTGAGGGGTGACATGTATAAAAAAGTAAAAAAACTATACATATCGTCTCAGGTAAAGCGATGACACAAGACTTTCGAGTTCATAACCTACCGCCAGAAGTAGACTTAGAAACTGTCAAAATCCTAAAGAAAGCGGCCCAAAGCCACAGATTTCTGGCGGAATTGAAGGGGGTTTCGGGTACGATTCCCAATGAGGCCATCTTAATCAATACGCTGGCGCTGCAAGAAGCCAAGGACAGCTCTGCCATTGAGAACATCATCACCACCCATGACGAGCTATTCCAGGAAGAACTCTTTGCAAACATGGCGTCAAGCGCGGCAGCGAAAGAAGTCTGGAGGTATGCCGTTGCCCTGAAAAAAGGCTTTGCGCTGGTCAAGAAGACACAGCATCTCACCAATGCGCATATCTTGGAGATTCAGGCGGAACTGGAAGGTAACCGGGCCGGATTTCGCACGTTGCCAGGAACGGTATTAAAGAATCCGCGGACGGGTGAGATTGTCTACACGCCGCCGCAGAATCCAGAAGAAGTCGTCAGGCTGATGGGCAACTTGGAACGATTCATCAACGACGATGAGATGTCGGCGCTCGATCCCTTGGTGAAAATGGTGGTGGCGCATTACCAGTTCGAAAGTATCCACCCGTTCTACGATGGAAACGGCCGGACGGGTCGCATCATCAACATCCTGTACCTGGTGCGGCAGGGGCTGCTCAACATCCCGGTGCTCTACCTGAGTCGGTACATCATTCAGAGAAAAAGCGAGTATTACCGCCTGTTGCAGGCCGTCCGCGATGACAATGCATGGGAGGCGTGGGTGCTCTATATGCTCGACGGAGTCGAGCAGACCGCTCGCCAAACGATCGCCATTGTGCAGGGCATCGGGAAGGCCATGCTCGATTACAAGCACCGCATTCGAGATACGCACAGGTTTTACAGCCAGGACCTGATCAACAACCTGTTCCGTCATCCATACACGAAAATCGAATTCCTCGTAGCCGATTTGCGGGTGTCCAGGTTAACGGCCACAAAGTATCTGGACATCCTGTCGCGTGAAGGGTTCCTGCGCAAAAAGAAGATGGGGCGGTCCAATTACTATATCAACACGGTTTTGTTTGACCTGCTGACCAAGGTGCCTGAAGTGCGGTAAAGGTAGGATGCTTTCCCCGATTCCTACAAACCTGAAGGAGCTTGGGTATGGCGGGTGAGTATCCGTCTGCTTTGCTAGGCGACGTCGCGGCCGTCCGGTCTGGTTTCGCATTCAAGAGCAGCGACTGGATCGACAGCGGCGTGCCTGTCGTCAAGATTACGAACGTAAAGGACGGCCGGCTTGTCATGGATGGTTGTTCATTCGTGAGCCCAGAGGTTGCCGTATCGGCTGCAGAGTTCCACCTCCAGACCAACGACATCCTCATTGCCATGACCGGCTACATCGGCGACGTAGCGCTAGTTCGGCAGCCCGATCTTCCAGCTATTCTGAATCAACGGGTTGGGCGATTCGCGATTAGAGACAAGCACCGCCTTGAGCGCGGGTTCTTGTTCTATCTACTTCGGTCTCCGAAGATTCGTTCCGAGATCGAAGGCCTCGGCTACGGCTCAGCGCAGCCAAACGTCAGCCCATCGCTCATTCACGGCGTTGAGGTTTCGCTTCCGCCGCTCCCCGAACAACGCGCCATCGCCCACGTCCTCGGCGCGCTGGACGACAAAATCGAGCTAAACCGTCGGATGAACGAGACGCTGGAGGCTATCACGCAGGCACTCTTCAAGTCGTGGTTCGTAGATGCCACCCAAGATGGGTTGCCGGAGGGTTGGCGTGAATCAACCATTGGCGAATTATGCGAGTTTGCGTACGGGAAGTCACTGAAGGAAGAAATCCGACGGCCAGGTTCAATTCCTGTTTACGGATCAAATGGACAAGTAGGCTGGCATGATGAAGCACTGGTCAAAGGCCCCGGCATCGTCATCGGACGCAAGGGTAATCCCGGTATAGTGACGTGGGTACCAACCGACTTTTTTTCAATCGACACGACATTCTACGTGGTACCGAAAGGCGCATGCCGAAGCTTGTACTTCTTGTTCCACGCCCTGCGCACACATAATCTCGCCGCCTTGGGTGCGGACTCGGCGGTGCCAGGACTCAACCGAAATATGGCTTACATGAGCGAGCAGGCTGTTCCACCGTCCAATCTCTTAGACACGTTCGATAAGCAAGTACGCCCGCTCTTCGAGCGAATCCAGTGCAATGCTGAAGAATCCCGTGTCCTCGCCGCTCTGCGCGACACGCTGCTACCCAAGCTCATCTCCGGCGAGCTGCGCATCAAGGGCGCCGAACGGTTCATCGAGGAGGTGCGACCGTGACGGAGTGGCGTGACGAAGTCGAGAAGGCTCTAACGATCTTCGGGACCGTGGCGGAACTTGCTGGCGATCCGATCTCGAAGGACGATATTGCGATCGAGTACCTGAATGCGCCGCATCGCCCACCGACTCGCCTGCCCGTCGGCAAGATGGCGGTCTATGGATTCTGGGGTGACAGCGTCTGGCTCAAAATCGGCAAGGCCGGGCCAAACACAAATGCGCGTTACACGAGCCAGCATTACAATCCCGGAAGCGCTCAGAGCACGCTGGCCGCATCGCTTGCGGGCGACTCACACATGCTGACGGTCGCCGGCTTCGACCCACACACATCCGGTGCCTGGATCAAGGCATCGACTCACCGGGTCAACATCCTGTTGCCATCTCAAAGGCGAAAAGGACTTCTTTCGCTACTGGAAGCTTTTCTGCATCTACGATGGAGGCCTCGCTATGAAGGCTGACGGGACCCTCGCCGCCCTACGCGATACGCTACTGCCCAAGCTCCTGTCCGGAGGGCTGCGGGTACCCTTAACGAAAGTAGCAGTGTAAGGCTCATGGATACACTGCGCGTTAACATCTGCTATCGCCCCCTGCGAATAGGATGGGCCATCCGCGCCGGCGACCTCGACGCATTTCGTAGAGCGGTTCGGTACTCACATGCGCTTTGGGGTGGGCGCTTTAATCCCATCCTCATCGTTGATCGCGAGGAAGAAGCGCGTCAGTTGATTGACCTGTTCAGAGTGGACGTCATCCTGCCGGTTGGCGCGAGCGACGAAGTCAAGCACTTCCCAAAGACGCATCCGCACCTCATCAAGCCTTTCTTCCACGATGAAATTTTTATGAAGGGCAGTGAATACGACCACCCTTACGTGCAGGTGCTCGACGTTTATAACGCGCTGGTGCATCTGCGTGACAAGCCCAGATGGAAGGCGGTTAAGGAGAGGGGAGTGCGCCTTTTCGCGTGGCAGCCAAACGATCCGCTTGCAGACGTGCTATTGGCCCAGTTGGGTGGATACCCGAGCGCAGATGAAGTGGGAACCGACTACCGTACCTTGTTGCTCAAGGTTTCGGAAGGCACCGATTCTACGTTGGACCTGAACGCCCAGATACCGCCAGAGATCATCGATTGCCTCGGCATTTCTTATTTCGCTCGTCATGGCCTGAGACGCCACTATAGTGTTGATTCAGGCCGAGATAGCCCCGGTTTCTTCGTCGGCAGCGCTGGAACCCTCGATGACTTGGTGTGTTACTGGAATTTACGGGCCTGCGACATCCCGTTGTGGTTCGTTGATCCTCAACATCTTGGACGGTACGCTGGTCTAATTCCAGCGTGGGAAAAGGCAATGCGAGAAATGGTGGCCAACTATCGTCACGAGTGGGATCGCCAAGTGGCAGTCTGGACACGTCAGGAAGATTTCGACGAGGCCTGCAAGCCTTTCGGTGATACGCAGTTGTTGCGTTGCCGTGTTTCGGATGCAACGTGGAATGGGCTCAGCGTTCGTGCGCCGATGATGTACTTTGGAGAAGCTTCTGTGCTTGGTGCCATGAGTAGCGAGGGCAACAAACCGAAAGTATCGTTCGCGCTATCTGAGAAGCCGTTCTGTAGTGACACGTGGTTCCATCAGCAGCATCTGGTCATGTCTATGTCATTCATTGGTGGCCTTTACGGCGATGAGCAGCACACGTTTCAAGCGCCTTATGTTCCGGAGCTCAACGAATTCTACGCCCGGACGATGCATTTTCAATATGACAAACTACGTGTCGAACCTGGACGCATCGGCCTCGTGATCGATGCGGCAGATCACGATAGCTTCTTGTACGCGCTTCCTGTCGGCGAGCTGATGGAGCGTGTTTTTGGCATGGCTGGCTACGGCGCCAAGCCAAGTCCAGCGGGCTTAATTACACGCCAGCTCATTTCCCGAATCGGCGGGCTCCAAGGTGCAAGGGTATTCAAGATACCGGGGGTGCGCCGACTACTAAAGACTCACGGGCCAAACGCATCATTAACGAAGAGGACGGCCCTTCAGATTATCGGGTCCAAGGATCCCGATCGTCCTGAGGCAAAGTTTAGCGACCACGAGGACCTATATATTGAGCCGCGACATCACGACGGGAAGCTCACTCCCGAGGCTGTCTTTCAGTATCTCGTTGAAAAGGGATTATTCCGCATTGGCGCTGAGCTAATATGTCCAGGTTGTCGAATGAGTACGTGGGTACCTCTAGACACGCTAAAACAGCGGGTCGTCTGTGACTTGTGCGGACACGAGCACGACGCGACACGGCAATTGGCCAACCACAATGAATGGCATTACCGTCGATCTGGTGTGTTCGGAGCCGAGAAGAATGCTCAGGGTGCGGTGCCTGTATCATTAACGTTGCAACAACTGGATACGAGTTTTCATGGTGGGATTCATGGAAGTATGTATTCGCCATCTTTGGAGCTGGTGCCCAAGGCAGACACGGGTGGAGCTAAATGTGAAGTGGACTTCATTTGGATTATTCCGAGAGCCTATCCGAAAAAGACGGTGGTAATCCTTGGAGAGTGCAAGGACCAGAGACCAATCACTCCCCAGGACATTTCGAATCTAAAGCGCGTAGCGGATGCATTGCCTCAAGGGCGCTTTGAGACCTTCGTGGTCTTATCGCGTCTTACGCCATTTTCAAGTGAAGAAATTGAGAACGCGAAGACGTTGAATGACAAATACTGCAGTCGAGCGATTCTGCTGACAGCGCGCGAACTGGAGCCCTACTTTATCTACGAGCGGGCGAAGTCCGAGATGTGTGTCAAGGCGTATGGTGGGGCACCGGAGGACATGGCTGAAGTAACAGCGGCGATCTACTTTAAGCCGTGTATAGCAGCGTTGCCGGAGCAATCACCAGAATGGAAGCTCAGGACGGCTGCTAAATGACTGCTCTTACATTGACCGAATCCACCGTCGAAGACGCGACCCTCGCCTGGTTGGGGGAACTCGGCCCTGTCTGCCACAGGCAGGGCAGGCAGGTACGCTGTCCTCCACGGGCCGGAGATTGAGCCGGAGGGGGGGGGATTACGTTGGGTGCAGGACATGAGTGGTGTGTCGCAGAGGGGATGACATGAGCATTCCCAGCAATGAGCAGATTCTCGCTCTGTTGAATCAATTGGACTCGCACGTCGCGGATGATCTGGAGACGTCATGGCTCGAGTTCAAGCCATGGAAGAGCCCAAAAGATGCGATGCGGGAAGCGGTCAGTTATGCGGCCTGCTTCGCAAATGCTGAAGGTGGCGCGATGGTGTTTGGAGTCGCCGACGGGACGCGTGGGAGGGCCGAAGTCATTCACGGAGCGCACGGCTACAGCGTCGATGTCTGGCGAAAGGCCATTTTTGATGGGCTGCGTCCGCATCTGGCGGTAGACATCGAGGAGTTATCCGTTCCCGAAGGGACGGGCAAGCTCCTTGTGGTCAGAGTTCCGAAAGGAAACGCGCCGCCCTATGGCACGGCTGAGGGTCTCTACAAGGTGCGGGTCGGCAAGAATTGCATGCCGATGGACGCGCATGCATTCGCGAAAGCTCAGGTTTCCAGTGGTGCTGTGGACTGGAGCGGACAACCCAGCGCGATCGGTCTTGAAGCGCTCGATCCGGTTGAGATTGCGCGTGCTCGCGGCATTCTTCGCGGTAAAAATCCGGAATCAGAGTTGCTCCGGCTTGACGATGAATCTTTCTTGAAGGGCTTGGAGGCGGACAAAAACGCCACTACTGTTTGCGAGTCGGAGCTTCTTAGCTGTTACTAGAGAAATCGCGGCTTTTTAACAATAGATATACGTAAGTACTTGTTATATATAATGTTACAATTTAGGCATTGTTCTTAACGGCGTTGAGCAAATACACGATGAGTTGGCTGATCCAGGCCAATTCTGGCTTATTCCAGGCTCATTTAGGCCCGAGGCAGGAGTGGTTAACCTTATATTACGTAACTCATTGAAAACAAAGTAGTTGCATATTTAGACGCAAACCGCCTATATGGCTAAGCTCACAGAATCCACGGTTGAAGAAGCAGCGCTTGAATGGCTGAATGAGCTGGGTTACGCCGTGCTCCATGGGCCGGAGATTGAGCCGGAGGGGCCGCGGCAGATCATCTCTGGCGCGCTGCGGGTAAAGAGCACTGAACGGTTCGTGAGGAGCCGGGCATGATAGACCGTGAGCAGATCGACGCGTTGGTCAAACTGGGCGAGTCGGAGACGCTCGAGTTCAAGTCAACGACCGGTGAGCGACGCGAGGCCGCGCGCGCCCTGTGTGGCATGCTGAACCATCGTGGCGGACGGGTGCTCTTTGGGATCCCACCGGATCGAAGCATCGTGGGGCAGCAGGTGAGCGACCACACGATTGAGGAAGTGGCGCAGGAGATCAAAGAGATCGATCCGCCGGTGTTTCCAACGATCGACCGGGTCGCCGTGACCGCTGGACGGGAGGTGCTCGTCGTGACGGTCACGCAGGGACCGGTGAGGCCCTACAGCTATAAAGGCACGGCGTACCGCCGCGTAGGCAACACCAGCCCGGCCATGTCGCGGGACGAATATAACCGCATGCTGCTCGAGCGGTTGCACGGTGAGCAGCGTTGGGAGAACGGCTCGGCGGCAGGATGGACGGTCGCCGATCTGGATGCCAGTGAACTCGTCCGGACCATGGAGGAAGCGATTCGTCGCGGTCGTGCCGAAGACCCCGGCACGCGCGATCCGGCAGAGCTGCTGCGTGGACTCGGGCTAGTACGCGAGGGGCATGTGCTGCGTGCAGCAGCGGTGCTGTTCGGCCGCGCCGAGCGGGTCGAAGCGGACTATCCACAATGTCTGCTTCGCGTCGCAAAGTTCCGCGGCACGGATCGGACGGAGTTTCTCGACAACCGGCAGTTCCATGGCCATGCCTTCGATCTTCTCCTGCGGGCCGAACGCTTCCTGCGTGAGAGCCTACCGGTGGCTGGGCGCATCGCACCAGGTTTGTTTGAACGGGTGGATGATCCGCTCTATCCGCCGGTGGCGCTGCGCGAAGCGCTGGCGAACGCCTTCTGCCATCGGGACTACGCCATTGGGGGTGGTTCCGTGGCCGTGGCGATCTACGATGATCGACTGGAGATCACCTCCTCAGGCACGCTGCACTTCGGCCTGACTGCCGAGGCGTTGTTCGCACCCCACGAGTCCCTCCCGTGGAACCCGCTGATCGCCCGCGTCTTCTTCCGGCGCGGGGTGATCGAGTCCTGGGGCCGAGGAACGATCAAGATGGCGGAACTGGCGAAGCTCGCGGGGCTGCCTCCTCCGGAGATCGAAGATGCCGGCGGGTGTGTGACGGTGCGGTTCCGGCCGAGCCGATATATTGCACCTCAGCGGGTCGCTCGTGCGCTAAGTGCACGTCAGCAGTCATTGCTCGAGCTGCTTGCGAGTGTGCCTGGCGGACTCGCGCTTCGACGGATTAAGTCCGCATTACCGGAAGCGGTGCAGGAGTGGGAAGTGAAGGCAGATCTGGCGTTATTGAAGCAGCTCGGGCTTGTGGAAACAGCAGGTCATGCTCGAGGGGCCCGTTGGTTCCTAGTCGGGAAGTCAGGTGTTTGAGCATTTCTAATGCCACTCCAATTCACTCCAATTGACTCCAATTTGATACCCATTAGCGTTGTCTTCATTTAGGCCCGAGGTAGGAGTGGTTAACCTTGTATTACGTAACTCATTGAAAACAAAGTAGTTGCGTATTTAGAAGCAAACCGCCTATATGGCTAAGCTCACAGAATCCACGGTTGAAGAAGCAGCCCTTGCTTGGCTTGGAGGCTTGGGTTACGCCGTGCTCCACGGGCCGGAGATTGAGCCGGAGGGGCCGCGGGAGGAGCGGGCGAGTTTTGGCGAGGTGCTACTGGTGGATCGGCTGCGGGCTGCCCTAGCGCGGATTAATCCAAACATCCCCGCCGATACACAGGAAGATGCCGTCCGCAAACTGAGGCTGACTGAGCACCCGAGCTTGGTTGAGAACAACCGGCAGTTCCACCGGCATCTGGTGGAAGGGGTGCCGGTGGAATACCGGGCCGAGGGCCGGATTGTCCATGACGTTGTGCGTCTGATTGATTTCGACCGGCCGGACGCGAACGACTGGCTGGCGGTCAATCAGTTCACCGTCATGGAAGAGCGAAACCACCGGCGGCCAGACGTGGTGTGCTTCGTGAACGGGCTTCCCCTGGCGGTGATCGAGCTGAAAGACCCCACCGATCCACAAGCGACCATCCAGAAGGCCTTCCGGCAGATCCAGACGTACAAGCAGGAGATTCCCTCACTGTTCGTGTACAACGGGGTGGTGGCGATCTCCGACGGTGTCCGCGCCAGAGCCGGCACGTTGACTGCGGATTGGGAGCGGTTCATGCCATGGCGGACGGTGGAGGGCAAAGATGTTGCCCACAAGGAGCTGCCGCAGTTGGAGGTGCTGCTGAAAGGCATCTTCGAGAAGAACCGGTTCCTGGAGCTGGTCCGCGACTTCGTGGTGTTCGAGACATTGCGGCAGGGCACGGCAAAGAAAATGGCCGGCTACCACCAGTTCCATGCGGTGCGTAAGGCGGTCGAGAGCACGGCTAGAGCTGCGGCAGGCGACAGGCGGGTTGGCGTGGTCTGGCACACGCAGGGCTCCGGCAAGAGTCTGACGATGGCCTTCTATGCTGGGAAGGTTATCCGGCACCACGCAATGCAGAATCCTACGCTGGTGGTCCTGACCGACCGGAACGATTTGGATGATCAGCTCTTTCAGACCTTTGCCGGATGCAAAGACCTGCTCCGCCAAACGCCGGTGCAGGCCGAGTCTCGGGCGAAGTTGCAAGAGCTGCTGCAGGTAGCTTCCGGCGGAGTGATCTTCACGACGATTCAGAAGTTCCTGCCGGATGAGAAGGGTGCTAGATACCCACGGCTTTCGGACCGGCGCAACATCGTGGTGATCGCAGATGAAGCCCACCGGAGCCAGTATGCGTTCATTGCAGGGTTCGCCGCCCATATGCGCGATGCCCTCCCCAACGCGTCCTTTATCGGATTCACCGCCACCCCTATCGAGAAGACCGATCGAAACACCCGGGCGGTCTTCGGGGAATACATTGACGTCTACGACATTCACCAGGCTATTGATGATGAGGTCACGGTGCCTATCCAATACGAGCCCCGGTTGGCGAAGCTGCAATTGAAGGAGGAGGAACGGCCAAGGATTGATCCAGAGTTTGAAGAGGTGACGGAGGATCAGGAAGAACCCGCAAGGCACAGGCTGAGATCCAGGTGGGCGCGCCTTGAGGCGCTGGTGGGGGCGGAGAAACGGGTGCAGCAGGTCGCCAAGGACATCGTGGAGCACTTCGAGGCACGCTGCGCGGCCATGGAAGGCAAAGGAATGATCGTCTGCATGAGCCGCCGGATCTGCGTGGAGATCTACGATGCGATCATTCGACTGCGCCCCGAATGGCATGACTCGGATGATGACAAAGGTTTCCTGAAGGTGGTGATGACCGGCTCCGCTTCCGATGGCCCTGAGTGGCAACAGCATAGCCGGAACAAGGAGCGTCGGCGGGCGATTGGTGATAACTTCAGGGACCCGGACAGCCCAATCAAGCTCGTCATTGTGCGGGACATGTGGCTGACCGGTTTCGACGTGCCCTCGCTGCACACGATGTATCTGGATAAGCCGATGCGCGGGCATGGCCTGATGCAGGCCATCGCCCGGGTCAACCGGGTGTTCAAGGACAAGCCCGGAGGCCGGGTAGTGGACTATCTGGGGATCGCCCATGAGCTGAAGAAAGCGCTAGCGGAGTATTCCGAGAAGGACCGGGAGGAAACGGGCGTTTCGCTGGATGAAGCAGTCGCGGTCCTTCTGGAGAAGCACGAAATCCTCAGAGCCATGTTTCATCGATTCGACTACTCCGCATTCTTCAGGGGCTCACCTCAGGAACGGCTCCGAGTCATCCCCGCCGCCATGGAGCATATCGTGGCGCAGGAAGATGGGAAGAAGCGGTTCCTCCAGACGGTGGCCGAGCTCTCCACGGCATTCGCGCTGTCGGTTCCTCACGAGAAGGCGCTGGCCATCCAGGATGACGTAGGGTTCTTCCAGGCGCTGCGTGCGGCAATCGTCAAGAACACGGGGGTAAACGGCCCTGGTCCAAGTTCGGAAGACCTGGACACGGCTGTCCGGCAGATTGTCTCAAAGGCCGTCTGGTCGGACCAGGTGGTGGATATTTTTGAAGCTGCCGGGCTGAAGAAACCGGATATCTCTATCCTGTCGGATGAATTCCTGGAAGAGCTGCGTGGCATGCCCTACAAGAATCTCGCCGCCGAGGCCCTCCAAAAGCTCCTGAGCGACGAGATCCGGGTGATTGAGCGCAAGTACCTCGTGCAGTCGAGGTCGTTCGCCCAGATGCTGGAGGAGGCGGTTCGCAAGTATCATACCCGTGCCATTGAAGCTGCCCAGGTAGTTGAAGAACTGATCCGGCTCGCCAAGGAGATGCGCGAGGCGCATCGGCGAGGTGAGAAGCTAGGGCTTTCGGATGACGAGCTGGCGTTCTACGATGCCCTGGAAACCAACGACAGCGCCGTCAAGGTATTGGGAGATGACGCGCTCCGAGCCATTGCCAGGGAGCTGGTCGGTGTTGTTCGACGAAATACCTCCATCGACTGGACTATCAGAGAAAGCGTGCGAGCCAACCTTCGGAGGTTGATCAAGCGCGTCTTGCGGAAACACGGCTATCCGCCCGACAAACAAGAACAGGCGACCCTGACGGTCCTTGAACAGGCCGAGCTGTCATGCGAGCAGTGGCCGGAAGGTGAGATGGTTGTTGAACACAAGAAAGCCGAGGAGGAGCTTCGCATCTCGATCATCCTCGTTCCGCTTCAGCGAGCAAAGCCGTTCGTGACCCACCTGCCTGTCTACAGTCTTGCGGCTGCCGCTGGTCGATTTGGACAAGGGCAGGACGTCAGCGAGGAAGGATGGGTCCAGGTGAACGGTCGACGGCTGGATGAAAAGATGTTTGTTGCCCGTGTGGTTGGCCACTCGATGGAGCCCAAGATTCCTGACGGCAGCTATTGCGTCTTCCGCGCCAGTCCGGAGGGAACCCGGCAAGGAAAAATCGTATTGGTGCAACATCGGAGCATTGAGGACCCCGAAACCGGCGGCCAGTTCACCGTGAAGCGGTATACGAGCGACAAGTCATCGAGTCCAGACGGTACTTGGCGTCATACCGCGATCACGCTCGAGCCGCTTAATCCATCGTACCAACCCATCCGGTTTGATCCTTCCGAAGCCGATTCCGTCACAGTTGTAGCCGAATTTCTGGATGTTTTGGGAACACCGGAGAGGCCCCAATAGTCCCGGCTAGCTGACCTAGGTTGCCATGGAATCATCCATCGTCGGCGCGAAAGGCCAGGTCGTCATCCCACAGAAGATTCGCGCCATGTTTCACATCAAGACAGGGACTCGCGTGCACTTCGAGGCGAGAAACGGCGAGATTGTGCTGACGCCCATCACGCCTCGGTACTTCGAGCGCATGGCGGGATGCCTTGGAACCGGCGGGAAAGCCACCAGAGCTCTCCTTGAAGAAAGGCAGAAAGAGCGAGCGCTATGAACGGTCCGCACAAATGAAGAAGGGCGGTCGTTATGATGTCTCCGGCCTCGTCGAAGTTCAATTCGAGCCGGGGTCGCGTGGGCGGGTGCTCAGAAACCTCATGAGCATCACGCGCAAGGCCGAGTTGGACCGGGTCGAGGCTGCGTTGCTGAAGCGGGCTGTTGATGCCTCAATCCGGAAATACGGTCCCCGGCATCGCTTTACCGCGTCAGACATCTGCCAGATGCACAAGATGTGGCTGGGCAGCATCTATGCATGGGCGGGGATGTATCGCCGCGTGAACATGACGAAGGGCGAGTTTCCCTTCGCTGCCGCAGCCCAGATCCCGGCGCTTATGCGGGAGCTGGAGCAGGGTCCGTTGCGCCGCTATACGCCGTGCAGGTTCAACTCCGCAGACCGGGTGATCCAGGCGCTGGCCGAGGTGCACACCGAGCTGGTGCTGATCCACCCCTTCCGCGATGGGAATGGACGGGTCGCGCGCATCCTGGCCACGCTGATGGCGCTGCAGGCGGGATTCCTGCTGGATTTCACGCCGATCCAAGGCAGTCGGCGGGCAGAATATTTTGCCGCTGTGCAGGCCGGGGTGGCGAGGAATTACGCGCCGATGAAGCGGATCTTCAGCGGGATCGTTCGGAGGTCGTTCGGCGGCCCGTAGGCTTTGCTGGTTTGCGGGCCGACGGGGCGTTGAGCGCTCGCAGGATCGATGCGGGGAGCCGGCCTAGCTCGATAGCTGAAGAGCTTCCCACGTTGATCACGAGGAACCGCTCATAGTGGTCCGGGTCATGCAGGTACGGATTGACGTCAAACAGCGTCTTGGGAGCCATACATCAATTATACCATGAGCCGGCTCAGCGCCGAAGCGGTCACCAAACGCAAAACTGCTTGCATAGGGTAATTTCCGACATAACTCATTGTTCTATATACGGTTAGTTCATTACCTCGATCCGCTTGTCGCACCACCACTTACCGGTGATTCAGATGGGGATGTCGATCCAGAGGAGTGGGCTGTGAGCCGACACTCCGGGGACCGACACTCATGTCCTGGCGCGTACGCCCTGTGGACGGCATTTTCCGACGACAAACCGCCTGGCATCCGCTATACTAACCACTTGTCCCCATGACCCCCATACCTGGACACACACCCTCCTGCCGCTGGCAGTTTGAGGGGATGCTGATTGACCTCGCGTCCGAGGCTGGCCACCTGGCAGTGGCGGTGCGGACGCGGGTGAAGCGCTAGCCCGGCCTGCCGTCGCCAACCTGAGGTTCGCATGAAATTCCAAGAGCGTTTGCGCAATATCGCTATCATCGCCCACGTCGACCACGGCAAGACCACGCTGGTCGACGCGATGCTGCGTTTCACCGACTCCGTCGGCAAGAACGACCAGCCGGGCGGGCTCATCATGGACTCGATGGATCTCGAGCGCGAAAAGGGCATCACCATCCGCGCGAAGAACGCCAGCCTCGAGTACCGCGACTACAAGATCAACATCGTCGATACCCCGGGCCATGCGGATTTCGGCGGCGAGGTCGAGCGCACGCTGCGGATGGTCGACGGGGCCCTGCTGCTGGTGGACGCCAAGGAAGGCCCCATGCCGCAGACGAAGTTCGTGCTGCGCAAGGCCATCGGCCTGGGGCTGCCGGTCATCGTGGTCATCAACAAGATCGATCGGGTCGATGCGCAGATCGACGAGGTGGTCAATCGCACCTTCGACCTCTTCGTGGATCTGGACGCCTCTTCCGCGCAGCTGGATTTTCCCATCATTTACACCTCCGGCATCCGCGGCACCGCCACGCTGCACATGCACGAGCCGGGCACGGACCTCACCGCCTTGTTTGAGCTGATCATCCAGCGCGTGCCACCGCCCACCGTGCTCCCGGACGAAGCGCTGCAGATCCTCGTGCTGGCCCTGGCCTATGACAACTTCAAGGGCAAGATGGGCATCGGCAAGATCGCGGCCGGCTCGATCAAGCGCGGGCAGTCCATCATGCGGATGGCCATCGACGGTAGCCGCGAAACCGGGCAGGTGCTGGCCCTGCTGGCGTACCGGGGGCTGGACCGCGTGGAGATCGAGAGCGCCGAGTGCGGCGAGATCGTGGCGGTGGCGGGCTTGGAGCAGATCCACATCGGCGAGACCATCACCGACCCGCAGCGGCCCAAGGCCCTGCCGCCGATGGTCGTAGAAGACCCCACCCTGCGCATGGCCTTTGCGGTCAACAAGAGCCCCTTGTCCGGGCGGGAAGGGAAATATGTGACCTCGCGCGTGCTGCGCGAGCGGCTGATGAAAGAGCTGGAAATCAATGTCGCGCTGCGCGTCACGGAAACCGACAGCCCGGACACCTTCTTGGTCGCGGGGCGGGGCGAGCTGCACCTGGCGATCCTGATTGAGACGATGCGGCGGGAAGGCTATGAGGTGGAAGTCTCTCAGCCGGAGGTCGTCTACAAGGACGTGAACGGCCGGACGCACGAGCCCTATGAATTTCTCACGATCGACGCGCCGGAAATGTACCAGGGGGCGGTGATCGAGGAGCTCGGCCGGCGCCGCGCCGAGCTGAAGGAGATGTCTCAGGCGCCGACCGGCGAGCAGCATTTCGAGTATCTCATCACCACGCGGGGCCTGCTGGGCCTCAAGAGCATCCTGCTCAAAAAGACGCGCGGCAATGCCGTGGTCCACCACATGTACGACAGCTATCGGCCGATGACGGTGGACTTGCCCCCGCAAGAGCCGCACGGCTCGCTGGTGGCGACCGAGGACGGGGTCAGCAGCGCGTATGCCATCACCTACATCCAGGAGCGCGGCGAGCTGTTCGTGGAGCCGGGCGTGCCGGTGTACCAGGGCATGGTGGTGGGCCAGGCCTCGCGCGACATGGATGTGGACGTCAATGTCTGCAAGCAGAAGAAGCTCACCAACGTGCGCAATTCCACGGGGGAGACGACGATTGTGCTCGTCCCGCCGCGGGAGCTCACCTTGGAGCTGGCCCTCGAATACATCGGGGCGGATGAATTATTGGAAGTGACGCCGAAGTCCTTGCGCATCCGCAAACGCCAGGCCGACTCGAAGATGCGGCTGCGCACCCAGCGCGAAGCCCAGTAAAAACAGGGACTGTTTTTGGTAAACTATCCTAATGGCGCGCAAACCCCGCGTGCTGGTGGTCTATAAGAAAGACGCCTACCAGCAATACCTCCAAGAGCAGCGCGACGAGCACCTGTTGCGCCTGCTGCAGCAGCGCCACCCCGATGTGCTCGATATGCAGCAGGCCCACCTGGTGCACGAAGAGTCGATGGAGGCCATCCTGCAGACCCTGCGCCGGCTGGACGTGCCCTTCGACCTCGCCTACCGGGCCGATCTGCCTGTCTCCTCGCAGTATGACCTGGTCGTGTCCGTGGGTGGCGACGGCACGTTCCTACAGGCGGCCCGCAGCGTGATCCGCACCCCGCTGCTCGGGGTCAACGCGGATCCTTCGCGCAGCGAAGCGGTGTTCTGCGCGGCCAATCGGCACACATTCGATACCTTGTGCCGGCGCGCTCTCGAGGGGCGGCTGCCGGTGCTGCTGCTGCACCGCCTGGACTTAGGCCTGAATGGCCGCCGGCTGCCCCAGCGGGCGCTCAACGACGTCCTGATCGTGCATGAAGATCCGGCCACGATGAGCCGCTACCGGCTGCGTATCGGCGCCCGGCAGGAGGCGCAGAAAAGCTCCGGCCTGTGGGTGGCGACGTCTGCCGGGTCCAGCAGCGCGGTGTGGGCTGCCGGAGGCAAGAAGCGCCCCTGGGGGGTGCGCGAGTTTCAGTACCGCCCGCGCGAGCTCTACCGGGGCCGTCTCTCCCGCCACGCGCTGACCGGCGGCCTGCTGCGCCCACCCACCCGCGTGCAAGTGACCTGGCTCATGCGGCGGGGCTGCGCGTTTGTGGATGGCCCGCATGTGAAGATTCCGCTGCGCTTCGCCGATCAGCTCGACATCCGTCTGTCATCGCGCGATCCGCTGCGCGTGCTGGGCTTAGCCCTGGGCGGCACGCCCAAAAAACACTAACGGCCCCCATGACTGGAGGCCGTTAGTGGTACACTACTGCCCAGGTGTTCTTAGGCTTTGTTGACGTTTGAGGCTTGCGGTCCCTTCGGGCCTTGGGTGATTTCGAACTCCACCGGCTCGCCTTCTTTGAGGGACTTGAAGCCGTCACCACCGATAGCGGAGTAGTGGACAAACACGTCCTTCGACCCATCGTCCGGGGTGATGAACCCATACCCCTTCTGGTCGCTGAACCACTTCACGGCACCCTTTGCCATTGCAACACACCCCCCTTCCTGCTATATAAACAAAAATGCCGCCACGCCACCACCTTCGGTGACCGTTGCGGCTTCCCAACCAACACTGGATTGTACAACTTCGCCTTGCGAGAATACGTTAATGCTTAGAACCTCGTACACGCTGCAGCTTCATAACCACAAGGTTTACAAGGACTTGCAGCGCCTTGAGCAGGGCACAGGGTGGTCTAAACAGCCTCCACACAGGCCATGCTGGACTACAAACACTTCTAAGTATACCGAAGAAGAGGCCAACGTGTCAATACCCATGCGCCAGGTCAGCTAGGAGGGCACCATGAGCATGCGCCAGAGCCATTGGATCAAGGCGGCCGCCATCGTGGGGTGCTGTGTGGTGGCAGCCATGCCATCGATTCAGGCTATGGAGCCTCGGCAAGCGCGGGCCGCGGGCAATTTCTACCCAGAGGAGCCCGAAATCTTGCGGCAGATGGTCACAGACCTCCTGGCAGCGCAGACCCCGGCTCCTGGGCGCGCCAAACCCCGGCTGTTGATCGTGCCCCATGCCGGCTACGCGTATTCCGGCGCCATCGCGGCCGCCGGCTACCGGCAAGTACAAGGCCAATCCTACGATGGAGTCGTGGTGGTGGGGTTCACGCACCGCGGGCAGTTTCCTGGATTTTCCGTGGATCTGAAGGAGGCCTATCACACGCCGCTGGGTGATCTCGCGATTGATCAGACTGGTGCGGATGTGCTGGCCGGCCAGCCTGGCTTCAACTATATCGAAGAGGCGCATGAAGGCGGCGAGCACTCGATGGAAGTGCAACTGCCTTTTATTCAGGTGGTGCTGCCACAGGCTAAGGTGGTCCCGGTCCTGTTGGGGAATGTGAGCCTGGAGGATGCGCGCCAGCTTGCCGACGCGCTGGCGATGTTGGCGCAGCAGGGCGATTACCTCTTCGTGTTCAGCACGGACTTGTCGCATTACCATGCGTATCCGCAGGCCCGGCGCATCGACCAGCGGACGGTGGAAGCGCTCCTGCAGGAGACGCCTCAAGCGGTCAACCGGCTCTTTGAGGAAGGCGTGCTCGAGGCGTGCGGCCGCGGGCCGATTGTGACCGCCTTGCTGTTAGGTGCCAAGTTGGGCTACCCAGCGCGCGAGCTGCTGGCCGCTGCCAATTCAGGAGACACCACCGGCCAGCCGGATCGCGTGGTGGGCTATGCCGCCATCGGGTTCTTCGACGCGCCCCCAGGTGCCGCCGCAGGACTCTCTGACGAAGCCGGAACGGCCCTCGTGAAGGCGGCCCGGGCCACCCTCCAAGCCGCGCTGGATAAAGGCGAGGGCACGCTGGATCTGGGCAGCATGCCGGCATTGCAGCAGTCGGCTGGCTTGTTTGTCACGTTAAGAAAGGGCAGCGAGCTGCGCGGCTGTATCGGGCACATCGAAGCCGACGAGCCCTTGGCTCGCTTATTGCCGAAAGTGGCCCTGGATGCAGCACTCAGGGACCCGCGCTTTTCCCCCGTGACCGCCGCCGAGCTGCCGGAGCTGGCTATTGAGGTGTCGGTGCTCACGCTGCCCCGCGCGATTGCCTCAGCAGCAGAGATCGTGCCGGGCCGGGATGGCGTGATCCTCGAGCACGAGGGCCATCGCGGGGTCTTCTTGCCGGTGGTCTGGGAGGAGACTACGTGGACGCGCGAGGCCTTCCTGCGCGGGCTGGCGTCGGAAAAAGCCGGCTTAGCCCCCGAAGCCTGGCAGCACGCCACCCTCTCCATTTTCCAAGCTCAGGTATTTCAGGAGCCTGCCTCTTAGAGCACCTAACAGCATGCCCCGCGGCCGCGCTGGGCCTAGCGGCGAGGCCCGCCAGGCGCGAGGAACGTGGCGTACAAGGACCCCCGGTACGCGAGCGACGAGCAAC
>JAGVGS010000217.1 GCA_020057015.1 Candidatus Omnitrophota bacterium
ATCATTGACGCGGCGGAGGCGCTGCGCACGCAGCAAGCCGCCCTGAACCCCGCGGCCTATCCGGCCGCCTGGCGCTTGGAGTTAGAGCTGTGGTATTACCGGCTGGACCTGTTTCGTCTGGCGTGGCTGCTCTATTTTGCCGCAGCGCTTGCGTTGAGTCTCAGCGTGGCGTCACGACGGGGATGGGCCGTGCGGGCCGGCGTTACGGCTGTCGGGATCGCCTTCGTCCTGCATACCGTTGGAATCCTGGCGCGCGTGGTGCTGGGCGGCCGCCCGCCGGTGTCGAATTTTTTTGAGACGATGCTTTGGCTGCCCTATGTGGGGATCGTCGTGGCCGGCATTTTGGAGTACCGCTATCGGGCGCGGTATCTGGGCATGGCCGCAGCTTTCTTGGCCGGCCTGTGCCTCTTACTCACCGAGCATGTGCCGCTGGATTCGAGCATCACCCCGGTCGTCGCGGTGTTGCGCAGCACGCTGTGGCTGACGATTCATGTGTTGACCATTGTGGCCAGCTACGGCGCGCTGGCGCTGGCGACGGTGCTGGCGCATATCTACGGGGTCCTCTGCCTGCGCGCCGGCCGCAAAGCGCACCCGGCGCTGCCGGCCCTGAATCTCTTGCTCTATCGCACCATCCAAGTCGGAGTGGTGTTGCTGGCCGGCGGCATCATGCTGGGGGCGGTGTGGGCCAATGCCTCGTGGGGCCGCTATTGGGGCTGGGACCCCAAGGAAACGTGGGCACTGATCACGCTGCTGTGGTTTCTCGCTGTGCTGCATGGCCGCTTTGCCGGGTGGATTCGTGGGGTAGGTCTATCGCTGGCGACGATCGGCGGCTTCCTCTTATTGCTGATGACGTACTACGGGGTCAGCTTCTATCTGGTGGGGCTGCATAGCTACTCAGGGGGCAGCGCCAAGCCGCTGCCAACGCTCTTGATCGGCTATCTGGTGGCAGAGACGGTCTTTGTCGCGGTGCTGGCGTGGCGCGCCGGGCCGCACAAGAAACGCGAATGAGGCCTGCGGCCAAGCTCGCACACGCCATACGGCCTTGGGGCCGATGGGCCGTGTTGCTGCATGGCCGCGGTTTTCAGGTGAAGCGGTTGATTGTGAAGCCCGGCCATCGGCTCAGCCTCCAATACCATCATCATCGCAGCGAGCATTGGAATATCGTGGAAGGGGCTGGGCGGTTTCGTATCGGCCGGCGCACGCTGAAAGCCGCTGCCGGGCAGTCGGTGTATGTGCCCAAGGGCGCGGTGCATCGCATTGAAAACCCCGGCCGCTGCCGGCTGGTGATCGTGGAGGTGCAGATGGGATCCCACATCCACGAGAGCGACATTGTGCGGCTGAAGGACGATTATTCGCGCGGCTAGCGGCATCACGGGATAGATTATTATTCCTGTCGGTAAACCACGCGGCCCTTCCCAGCGTCTAATCTGGTGAGCGTGCAAACCGACAGCCAAGGGGGTGGACGATGAGACGAGCGATGATGAGGATAGGCTGGCCGGCCCTTGTGCTTGCAGCGGCCTGGGCCCCGGCAGCTTCCGCTGAGCCGCCCCTGGATCGCGTGGAGAATGTCGTCGATCGCCGGGAAGACGTGCGCGACCGCGCGGAGGATCGCCGCGACCGGGCAGAAGATCGCGTGGACGCGCAGCATGACGGCGGCCGCGCCGACCGCTTGGAAGATGTCCGTGACCGTCGCGAAGATGTGCGCGACCGTGTCGAGGATCGGCTCGATCGACGCGAAGATGTGCGGGACCAAGCCAACCGTCCAGGGCCAGCGGAACTCGAGCGCTTGAAAGCGCTGAAGGAAAAAGATCCGCAGGCCTTTCAGGCCGCCCTCCAGGAGCACAAGGCGCAGCTGCGCGAGCGCCTGCAGCAGTTGAAAGCAACCGATCCGGCAAAATTCGCCCAGGTGAAGGAGCGGTTGCAAGAGCAGCGGCAGCAGCGGTTGGAGCATCTGCGGGAAGAGAATCCAGAGAAGTTTAAAGAGGTGATGGCCGAGCGCCGTGAACGGCTGCAAGAGCGCCTGGAGCAGGTCAAAGAGAACAATCCGGAGCGCTATGAAGCGCTCATGGCAAAGCGCGCGGAGTTTCGGGAGCGCCGGCTCGAAGCCTTCAAGCAGGAGCACCCTGAAGCGTATGAGCGCTTCAAAGAGAACCATCCCGAATGGACGCGGGGGGGCCGCGCCGACCGCTTGGAAGATGTCCGTGACCACCGCGAAGATGTGCGCGATCACCGCGAAGATCTCCGTGACCAGCGCGAGAATGTGCGCGACCGGATGGAGAATCGGCAGGACCGGCGCGAGGATGTCCTGGACCGCCGGGAAGATGTCCGGGACGCGCAGCATGACGGCGGCCGGGCGGATCGGCTCGAGGATATCCGCGATCGCCAAGAAGACATTCAGGATCGGCGTGAGGATGTCGGCGACCACCGCGAAGATCTCCGTGACCAGCGCGAGAATGTGCGCGACCGGATGGAGAATCGGCAAGATCGCCGCGAAGATGTGCGCGACCGTATGAAGGGGCCAGGCGGCGGCCCTCAGGGCGGGCCGCGGGGCGACAACGGCGTACGCGATCATGGCACCGGGCAGGGCCGTGGTGGGGTTGGCCAGGGCGGCGAGCGGCGCATGGGCGGGCCGCAGCATCCAGGCCAGCA
>JAGVGS010000056.1 GCA_020057015.1 Candidatus Omnitrophota bacterium
GGTGGCGACCTGAAGGGCAACCACCCGGTGGCGATTCCTTACCCCTACAACGGGGCCAAGAACACCTACAACGGGATCACGACCGGTACCCTGGCACTTGCGTCCGGTTGGGTGGCAGCACCCACCAATGTGAAGCTCTACGTGGATGCGGCGGCGGCAGGGCCGAACAATCACGGTGTGGAGTGTTCGTCATGCCACGATCCGCATGGCACTTCGAATCCGGACTATCTGCGTGACACCGCGAGGGCGCTGTGTTTGGATTGTCACACGAAGTAAAAAGGGACTAGTAAGCAGCATTACGAGGCCTGGTCGAAAAAGACCAGGCCTCGTTTATCCGCCAAATATTCCAGTGTGGCGTGATCACTTCACAATAGAAAATGCAAGAAAAACACAACTCAACGGCTGCCAGGCTTCATGAAGAGCGCTGTTATGCGGCGCTTCGGCGCGTGCGTTGGCCCTTGGGCGTCATGTGCCCGTTATGTCAAAGCCGCCGGGTGACTACGCATACGAAGTTTCGCACGACACCGCGCCGGCGGTATCTCTGCCTGAGCTGCCGCAAAACCTTTACCGACTTAACCGGCACGCCCTTTATGCGTACGAATCTGCCGTTAAGCAGTTGGCTGGCATACCTGCGCTTCAGTGCGCAAGGCCAAAGCACCACAGAACTCGCAGAGCAGCTGGGAGTCAAATGGGATACGGTCACCCGCATGCGTGAGCGGCTCGGCTCGCCGGCCATGTGGCCCACGCTTGCGCGGCAGCTTCACGACACCGCAAGCGGCGAGGTGTCCTGATGCTGTGCCGCACGCGCACCCAGCACGCGTTGAGCATTGCCGCCGGCGTGAGTTTGGCCGCAGGGTTGCTTGCGGGTTGCAGCACGCAGGCGCGCAAGAAAACGCTTTCGGTGTTGTTCGACGGGGTCACCGACACGCCCCGGCCGCCGACCCAGCGCGTGCGCAGAGATCTGCTGAAGGAAATCGAGAGCTTGAAGCAGCAGGCGGCGCAGGCTAAGGAAGAAGCTGCCCAGGCCAAAATTGCTGCGGCGGCGAAGAGTGCCTCGCCGCAAGCAGATGAGAAGCCGCGCCCTCTCGAGGCGGCCAAGACCTGGGAAGAAGCGGCCAAGCTGCTGCCGTCTACCGAGGATATGCCGGACTGGTCCAAAGCCCTGCGGGAGGGCCTGATTGCCCCGAAGCCCGGTGTGGAGCCGCAAGCGCCCCGGCAGCCGGTGATGTCGCTGGATGTTGAAATGGTGCCGGAGGCGGATGCTACCTATAAAGTCGTGTTTTCCCACGACGCCCACACCCCGTGGCTTTCTTGCGGCAATTGCCATCCCGGAGTGTTTGAGATGAAGCGGAGTGCCAACGCAATTACCATGGACAAAATCAATGCCGGCCAGCAATGCGGCGTATGCCACGGCAAGGTGGCTTTCAGTGCCGATGCCTGTACCCGCTGCCACCGCGGCCTAGCCGAGGGGCAATGATGACGCGCAAAGGACTGCTGCTTCTTGGATTGCTGCTGGCTGCCGCGTGGGCCGGTTCCTTGCTGGCGGCGGATGGGGACGTGGTTTTTCAGCGGCAGGAGGGTAAGGAGCAGAGCACGCCGCCTGCGGTCTTTCCGCACTGGTCTCACCGCATCCGCTACAGCTGCTATGCGTGCCACCCGGCGATTTTTGAAATGAAAGCGGCGGCTACGGCCACGACCATGGATGACATTATGGCCGGCAAATCCTGCGGCGTTTGCCACAACGGCAAAACCGCCTGGGCCGTGAGCTTTGAAACATGCACCCGTTGCCACGCCGCCAAGCAATGAAGAAAGGTTTTCGCTGCCCACTGGCCTGGGTCGCCGCCGCGCTGTTGTGGTTTCCCAGGGCTGCGCGCGCGGAGCTCATTCACTTAGGCAAGTGGAATGGCGCTTTGGAAGGCGCGGTTGAGTTGATCCGGCAAGAAACGCAAGCGCAGGGGGCCTCCAGCGCCAGCTTCCGGAATGCCTACCTGGCGGAACAATTGACGCTGAATAATTCGGGAATGGCGATTGTGGATCCAAGGCTGATGAATGTGTCGCTCGGCGGGACATTCGGCCTTTCTCAAGAATGGGTGACGACGGATAACGAACACCTATTCCATCAAGGGACCCTCAATGGCTATGATTTTTTCAGCACCCTGCTTGGAGAGCAGGCCACGTCGCTGAATGGTTTTGCAAGCCGGAATCAGTCGCTGCTCTCCCGCGAGCAGGCGGGCCGCAGCGATGTCATTACCGAAAATCGGGGTGTCACCCTATTTGCGCGGCGGCTGTATTTGCCTTCCACGCTTACGTTTCGTCAGGAGAAGGAGCAGGAAGAATCGCGCACCGGCAATGCGATCGCCCGCAGGGAGGATGAGCGCAAGATCATCAGCTACGCAGCCGAGCGCGGATGGGACGATCGGGAATTGAATCTGCGCTATGAATTCACGGATCTGGCGGCGATAGTCATCCCCACGCTGAGCCACCAAAGCCACGAGACCAACCTTAACTATGGCCTGGACTTCGGGTCTGAGCTGAATCGGCATATCAACTCCGACGCGCGCTATTTCACGCGGTCGGGGTCGACGGATTTGACGACCCTGACGCTGAATGAAAAGCTGCTGCTGGATCACACCGAACGGTTCAGGAGCGAGTACCGCTATTTTTTGCTGAACACGGAAACCGCGGGGCAGACGAGCACAGCGCATACCATGGAGATTAACTTTCACCATCAGCTGTACGACAGCCTGATTACTGTGGCCGGCGGCGATCTGCTGCTGCAAGCACTTCCCGGAGGCAGCCAGCAGACGCTGCGCAACCGGCTGGACTTCAATTACACCAAACGTGTGCCGGCGCAGGGGCGGCTCAATGCGGGGTTGGGCGGGCGGCTCGAATGGCACAAAAACCGTTTCGACAGTACAGAAAGCTTCATTCCCCAAGAAACCCATGTGGCGACCGAGCCGATTGCGCTGCCGATCACTCTCGACAACCCGCTGGTGGTATCGTCCTCCCTCTCGGTGACAAAAACAGCGCTGGGCGCGATCCCACCCGGCTGCCTGACGCCCTCCGGCCCGCCGGTGCCGCTGGTGTTAGGCCGCGACTACACGCTGCTTTCGGTGGGCAATGCCGTGCAGATTGTCCCGGTGGGCTGCTCGGCAGCGGCACCGGGGCTGAATCCCGGGGATACGATCGGGGTGGACTATCAGTTCACGGTGTCCCCCGCCTTGACGTTCAGCGCGCAGAACTACCGTATGGATATCAGCATGGACTACCGGTGGATCAGGCCTTATGCCATGCACAACCAAACCACCCAGGAGGTGATTGCCGGCATCGACAACGGGGTGCTGGACAACCAAATGACGGATGCTGTCGGGCTGGAATTGCGCGGCGAAAAACACGGCATTCGCGCCAGCACTCTCGGCGAGCTTAGCCGGTACACCTCGACACGCCTTGAGTATCATCGCCTGCACAGCACGCAGCTGATCAGTTTTTCCCTGAGGTCCGATCTCACGGTCATCTTCAGCATGGATGAGGCGATCATTGATTACAACAACCCCGTGCATAAGACGCGCACGATAGCCGCCACTACCGGGCTGACGTATGCGCCGCGCCCGAATCTTATCGTCGAGATGCCGTGTAGCCTCACCCAGCTCAAGGATTCGCTGTTGCCCAGTGAACGCCGCACGAAGGCGGCGCTGAAGCTGCGGTGGTATCTGCGCGAGCTGGAGATTCATCCCAGCCTCGATTTTTATGGATGGCGGCAGGGAGGGAGCACCACACGGGAGTATCGCGCATTGCTTCGTTTAAAACGCCACTTCTAATGGTACTACTCGCAAGCCGCACACGTTTTCTCCTGCTTGGGCTGTGGTGCGTGTGCTGCTGTGGTGCGAGCCCCGACCGGCAGGATGCTGCAGAATTCCCCAAGGCGACGATACTTGTTTGGCCGCAGCCGCCGCAGCCGGCACGTGTGCGCTTTGTGCAGGCGGTATCGGGGCCGCGGGATTTGGGTGTTCGTAAGTCGGTGTTGCGGCGCTTCATTGATGCCTTCGCCGGCGCCGACCGCATGGAATCGTTCGTCAGGCCCACTGGCGTTGCCACGGCGGAAAATTTCCTCTATATCGCCGACCCCGGCTCATCCAGTTTGTGGATCTTTAACATAGCTGCTCGCCAAGGCTTGCGGATTTCAAAAGCCGCAAAGCAGGCGCTGGTTTCGCCTGTTGCCGTAGCCGCAGCAGAGGCAGGGACGGTCTATCTTGCGGATTCCTACCTGGCTAAGGTTTTTTTGTATGACGCCAAGGGGCACTTAAAGCGCACCATCACAACGCAGGGTATGCAGCGTCCCGCTGGGGTTGCCTATAATACAGCGTTAGGCCGGTTGTATGTCGCAGACAGCGCAGCGCACCGGGTCTGGATGTTTACCGGCGATGGCCAGCCAATCGGCAGCTTGGGCAAGCGGGGCACCGGGCCGGGTGAGTTCAATTTTCCGACGCATCTTGCGTTGGGCGAAGAGGGAGTGGTCTTTGTGACGGACGCGTTGGGATTTCGGGTGCAATGCTTCACCGCAGAAGGCAACTTTGTGCAGGCCTTTGGCCGCCACGGCGATGCTGCCGGGGATTTCGCCAGCCCAAAGGGCATAGCTCTCGACAGCGAGGGGCATGTGTATGTCGTAGACGCCCTCTTCGACACGGTGCAGATTTTTGATAGTACTGGCCGGTACCTCCTCAGTTTTGGCGGGCAGGGTGCCCAGCCGGGAGAGTTTTGGCTGCCGAACGGGATCGCGATCGGCGCGGCCGATCGGATCTACGTAGCAGACGCGTACAACCGACGTATTCAGGTGTTTGACTATGTGGCACATCCCAACGATTCGTAGCGTGTGTGCGATTGGCTTGGTGGCGTGGGGCATAGCCGATCCGCCTCCGGCGTTTGCCGGGGATATCACCTCGACCAAGCACAATCTATCCGCATCAGGACCAGGGCCGAATAAGTCAGGCACCACGACGGAAACGTGCATCTTCTGCCATACCCCCCATAGCAGCATCACAAGCCGGGCGCTGTGGAACCAAGCGCTGCCCTCGCAAACCTATACGCCGTACAGCAGCAGCACGCTGTATAGCCACCCGGGACAGCCCACCGGCTCATCACGGTTGTGCTTAAGCTGTCATGATGGCACAACGGCGATGGGCTCTCTGCGCGTACCCCCCTCAACCGGGCCAGTGACCCTCTGGCCGCTGCAAGGCGAGGCGAATGTGGGGACGGATTTATCCGACGACCATCCGATTTCTTTTGTCTACGATCGTGCGCTGGCCCTGCAGCAGGGAAACCTCATGGATCCGTCGACGCTGCCGCCCGATGTGCCGCTGGACGCGTCAAGCCAGGTGCAATGCACCACTTGCCATGATCCGCATAAGGACAAAGGAGGGCAGTTCCTGCGCGTCATCGGCGTGCCGGAGAGCTGTGTCAGCTGTCATGGCATCCACAATGATGAGCGTAGCTGGCACTATACCTGTTCCTGGTGCCATGATATGCATGGCGCGGCAGGGCCACAGCGGCTGCTCATCGCACCGGACGTCGTCACCCTCTGCGGCACCTGTCATCTCTATTATGGGAGCACGGTCGCCGTCCAACGCTCAGTCACCAGCCCGGCTGCGACCATGGCCACGACGACTGCGGAGGTTTCCAGTCTTTCGACTGCGGCCTCGGTACCCCATCTGGCGGCGAAAAATCTCAGCGCGGATTTCAGCAAGGCCAGCATCCATCCGGTCCGAAGCTTTAGCAATGAGCACCAGCCGGAGGAGGATCCCAGGACGATGCCGCGCCATGTCACCTGCACCGATTGCCACGATGCGCATCCGAGCAGCCTGCCGACCCGCAGCCCCTTGTTGAGCTCTAGTCGAAACCAAATCTCCCACGGCATTAATCTCGCTGGCAGCGCGGTAATCGAGGTGCGCTACGAATATGAACGGTGTTTCAAGTGTCATGGTGTGAGGGACCAGACGGTGTCGGGAATCACCCGGCAGGACAATACGCGCAATGTCCGCTTGGAGATTGACCCGGGCAACCTCTCCTACCATCCGGTGGCCGCTATCGGCAAGGACTCCGCCATGCAAGGGTTCGAATCCGGCTATGGTGCCTCGAGCCTCATCACGTGCACCGACTGCCATAACAGCGACGAGGCGGTAACGTCGGTAATCGCTGCGAAGGGGCCCCATGGATCGCGGTTTGCGCCCATCCTGGAGCGGGAGTACCAGCAAGGCGACCCCGTCGTTGATGCGTTCCAGAGCTACGCGCTCTGCTACAAGTGTCACACGCGCAGCACGCTGATGAGCTCCGGACGCTTTCCCCATAGGGTGCATGTGCAGGAACAGCAGGCTTCTTGTGCCGTTTGCCATGATGCGCACGGATCGCGCACCAACAGCGGGCTGATCAACTTCATGGTGCGGGATCAGGTTGGCAAGAAAGTGGTGAGCCCCAATCGGCAAGGCGTGATGCAATTTCTCTCCACAACGCCTGATCATGGCGAATGCACCTTGAGTTGTCATGGGGCAGAGCATGACCGGCAGCGTTACTAAACTTGACAATGAGGAGGTTCCAATGACGAGCACGCAGGGGGTGTCCAGATCCAATACGGGCGGCGCCCGGATCGCCCTGATCGTTGGCGCTATGCTGGCAGGGTGCGGGCTTCTGCAGGTGAGGCTCGCATCGGCGGAGGCACAGCTTTTGGATGACGGTGCACAGCAGCACGCCTCGGGCGAATGGGTATTGCCCCAAAACGGCTATTGTCCTGAGGATCTTGCGCGAACGACACTTCCCGATTGTCTCGCACTGCGCCTTCCCGCGTATACCGCTTCGCTGGCCTGCACACTTGGCGGAACCCGCTCGTGGAGTTATGGCGTCTGCAACGATACGGTGCACAATACGGATCAGGCGACCTGCGAAGCGATGCCTGGTCGACGCTGGAGCAACGGGGTCTGCGCCGTGACGATGCAGGGGGCTGATCGTCTTCAAGTCAGCTGTACGCAGGAGTTCAGCGGCACGTGGGTGACCTCGGGTACTTGTATCGGCCAATGGGTCATGCCCGGGGCCACGACGTATTCGCCGCCGCTGATGACGGGTACCGCGTTGAGCTACCCGAACAATCCCGGGCCAGGCGATCAATGCTTGCGCTGCCATACCAGCACGACGGAATGGAACACGATCCGAAGCATGGACGTGGAATCATTCTTGGCGACAGGCCACAAAACGCCGCTTACCGGAATGGGGAGCTTTAGTTGCTCGCGCTGCCACGGGTCTGCGGTGGAAAATGCCGGTGATGGCACATGCTCGCTGGCGAATCTTTTCACGCAGGAGGCGTGCACCGCAGCCGGTGGTGCTTGGAGGCCCGGGCTGCCGTATCCTGTGCCGCTGGCGCGATCAAGCCATCATGGGGATCTCACCTATGCTGAGGCCTGGGGTGGCGGGTACTGTTCCGATACGCGGCTGCGATTTCCGAATGCGGCTGCCAGCAATCCGACGTCGTATCTGGCGAAGCTGCAGTGTGAGTATGTAGGCGGCCGCTGGTATGCGCAATGCAGCGACCCGGCATGGCCCACTCAGGCGCAATGCCAAGCGGCAGCCGGCTGCAGCAACCCGATGTACACCACGGCGTCGAGCTGTACGTCCCATGGCCAATGCAGCGTGCCGTTCTTTACCACCGAGGCCACCTGTACGGCCGGCGCTGGCAGCTGGACGGCGATCAATACTTGGTCGGCAAAGACCCCGGGCTCCTGGACGGTGGCTTTCTCGTGCAGCCTGGGCACGTGCAGTGATGCATCTGCCACGACCCCGGACGCCTGCGCAGCCCTCGGGGCGACCTGGACCAATCGCTGGAACGATCCCTATAGTTGCCGGGATGCCGGCGGGACCTGGACTGGGTCTAAGCACCGCAGAGGCCAGCTCATTACCGCCCTGTGTATGGAGTGCCACCGCCAGGACTTCAATGGCGTCCCGCTCGATACGACCAATCCCGCTACCGCCATCAAGGTCGGCCCGACGAATGGCACCGTCGATTTTCTCGGCATGGCGCAGGGCAATCAATTCTTAAACAGCCCGCACGCGCAATTCACCGGACCGTTTGCGGAGATTGGCAGTGCGACGCGAGAGACTGGATATGGCAGCGACTTTCTACTTCAAGGCCTGACGGCGAAGACCGGTAATGGATGCACGGGCTGCCATGAGGTGCATCGCAGCACCCGGCCTGAGGCCAATCCAAACGGCGGGGCCATTCGGCGCGAGTGCGCCGAATGCCATGCGTCGATCAACCTGGCGACCATCGGCCATTTGGCCGGTGCGGGTACACCGTTGGAACACAAGAACACCGATCCCAACGAGTCCTGCCGCATCTGTCACATGCCTAATGGCGAGCACCTGTTTCGGATTAACTCCGATGTCAGCTATACGAGCTTGCCCGCGGCGGCGATGACCACCACCGCGAACGCGAATACAGCGCCTGACAAGACCTATCCGCAGGCGGTTTGGGTGGACCTGGACAATGCCTGCGGCCAATGCCATGGCGGCGGTCTGGGCCAGGCCTCCAGCGTGGGCACCATCGGCGCCGTCAGCAACGTCCTCACGGTGGCGGATGGCACGGGCTTCCTGAGCGGACAACGCATTCGCGTGACGGGTGCCGGTTCGCTTAAGGCGGATGGAGTCACCCGCGGTGATTTCATGACGTACATTGCCTCCGCATCCGGCCGCACGCTGGTTCTGGCGGGCAATGGCCCTGCCGGGGTCGTCAATACCACGGTCGTGCAAAATCCCACGCGAAATGGGGCCATGTACCGCAGCCGTGATCGGCTGAACCTCGTTGCCAAGGACATGCACCAATTGGCCGCTGTGAGCTATCCGGTGACCTTCAGCTATAAGATCGGCAGCCCCAATACGCTTGGCGTGACCGTTGACGCTGTCGTTGAATGTGGGGGGGTCTGTCCCGCCTTGACGTATGAGTGGGATTGGGGCGATGGCACCGCGCATGGATCGCTGGATCCGGATGCGCACACGTATAACAGTGGTGGCACAAAAAGTGTCACGTTGGTCGTAAGGCTGGCTTCCTCCAATGGCAAAGTCGGGACGGTTACACGCAGCTTGACGCTGCCGAATCCTGATCTGCCTCCTGTGGTTGCCGGCACCTATACGTGGCATGCGAATACCTGGACCATGAGCGTGGTGGATGCCACGACCGATGATGGCAGCGATGCTGATATATTGCCAGGCGATGGCGACTCAACCGTAAACGTTAATGTAAATTGGGGCGACGGCAGCACGCGCTCCTTCGGTGCGGTCGGGACGACCTTCACGCACCTGTATGCGCTGCCCGGCACCTACAGCATCACCCACAGCGCCATCGATGCGAAGTTGCAGGCCAGCAGCCAGACCAGCCCGACGCTGGCTACGCCCGCGTATTTTGTGATCAGTGGCACGGTGTATCGAAGCAACGGTAGTACTCCGGTACCCAGCGCGCTGGTAACAGTGAGGAAGGCTGGCACGGCAGCGAAATCGGTCTACACGGCGGCCAACGGCACGTTTTCAGCCGGCTCGCTTAAGCCGGGCACCTATACGTTGACGATTACCAAGACCGGCTATACTTTTGCGAATCCTGCGGCGACCATTACGGTAGGGCCCAGTGGCACCAATACCATCATCAAGTCGATTACGCCGTAGAATGAAGCGCCTGCTGCGTTACCTTGGCTCGCTGCAGCTTGCCGTTATCCTGCTGGTGATTATCGGCATAGTTCTGGCGTGGGGTACGCTATACGAAGTGCGTTTCGGTACCGCGTCGGTGCACCGGTACATCTACCGCTCCTGGTGGCTGCAGGGCCTGCTCGGGTTTCTGGCGGTCAATCTCGGGGGAGCCGCGGTGAAGCGCTACCCCTGGCAGTCCCGGCATGCGCCGTTTCTTCTGGCACACTTAGGGATCATCCTCATCTTGCTCGGGGCCATTATCGGCGGCGTGTGGGGCCTCGACGGCCAGATGGCTATTGCAGAAGGCGAGGCGCAGCGGGTGTTGCAGCTGTCGCAGAATGTGATTGCCATCCAGCAACCTGCCAGCGGTTTCACGCGCGTTTTTCCGGTTTCCTTTGAAACGCAAGCCTGGAACCATGCGCCGAATGCGCGCTATGACGTTGCGCTCGGTAGCCGTCGGCTGCGCTTGACGGTGGAGCAGTATTTCCCGAATGCGGATGTGCAGGAAGCGATCAGCAACGACGGCCTGGTTGACAATCCCGCCGTGCAAGTAGAGCTGACCGACGGTGATCAGCGCCATATCGCGTGGCTTTTTGCGCGAGACGCCCAGCGGCAGGGGCTGCGCTGGGGGCCCGCGCACATGGTCTTGATGGAGCCGCCGACGGAGGAGCAGCTGGCGCAGATCTTGGGCTTCGATGCCCGTGCGGCGGACCAGCCCGGCACAGTGACGCTGCCGGCGCATGCGGTCATTCTGATCCAGCATCCTGCCGAAGCGCTCTCCGCCTTGCTGACGGATGAGGCTGGCCGCGCGGTGCTGGAAGCGATCGAGCTGGGCCGGGTGCAGCGGCATCCAGGGCTGGGCTATACGTTTGAGGTCAAGGCTGCCTATGCGCGCGGCAGGATTGACCAGCGCGTGGCCAACCGGAACGACGCAGTGCGCGCTGAAGCGGTGCAGCTGACGCTCAGCGATGGTTCGAATGCTGTTTCAGGATGGCTGCGGCGTGGCGAGTCGACAACCCTGCAGTTCGCCGGCGAGGCGCTCTTGGTTGGCTATCAGCAGGCCGAGGCCCCGCTGCCGGTGAGCATCAAGCTGCTTGATTTCCGAAGGACCAACTATCCCGGCACGCAGATGCCCTCCGGATTCGAAAGCGATGTGCAGCTATCCGATGCGGCGCGGGGGGTGATCATGATGAAAAAAATCAGCATGAACAACCCCTTGACCTACCGGGGCCTGCGCTTTTTTCAGTCGAGTGTCATCGAGGGGCCGGTAGAGACGACCATGCTGTCGGTGCGCCGCGACCCGGGCACACCGGTGGTGTATGCGGGGTTTCTTGCCATCACGTTGGGGCTGGGCACTATTTTTCTGCCGAAGCCTTTCAGGGGGTTGCGCTGATGCCACCATCGCATGCGCCTGCGGCGTGCATTGGTTGGCAATACCGGTGGGCGCTCATGGCCCGTTTTGCGGTATTGCTCTGCTGCGGTTTTGCGGTGTTTGGGCTGGGGTTGCTGGCGGCGCTCCACCAGCGTTTGGGTCTGAGTTACGCTAAGGACTTGGCGATCCTCAGCGCGTTGCAAGCCCAGCTGCCGATGATCTTCATCGCCGGCGGCATGACCTGCATGGCGATCCTCAGCGCCACAGGGTTTGTGCTGGCGCTCTATTGGACGCACGCGGTGTCCGGGCCGCTGGTGCGCGTGCAGCGATGCCTGCAGCAATTGGCAGGACGGCAGGAGGCAGGAGCGATGCGTTTTCGCAGCACCGATCAGTTGCATCCTCTCGCCGCATCGCTGGATCAGCTCATCGCCGCCCGGCGCAGCCAACGCGCCGCGTGGGAAGCCGGCCTCATGAAAGCTGATCAGGCGATGAAGGACTGCGAGGCGTTCAGCGCTCAGCATCCCGAAGATGCTGCCGGCATACGGCAGCGTTATGGGTTGCTGCAGCAGGTGTATCAAGCCATGCAGCAGGGCTGAAACAGAGCACTTTAGGATGAAACCGCCATGCGCTTAAGTGGCCCACAGTGGATCGTGTTGCTGGCAGGTTTGCTTGGGCTGATTCTGGCAGGCGTTGTTATTGGCGGCAGCGGCAAGCGCCATCAATTCGAGGGCCAGTGCCAGCAGTGCCATGTCGGCATGCCGCCGCTTAACGCGCGATTCGAGGATGTGGTGCTGAAGGACCAGGTGGATCGGCTATGCGCGCGCTGCCACGCCGTCAATGCGAACGCCTCGCATCCGGTGGGTGTGACGCCGAGCATGGCGATTCCGCTGGCGCGGTATTTGGACGCCGAGGGCCGGGTCACCTGCCTCACGTGCCACGATGTGCACAAGGAACAGCGAGGCGGGTCGGACGCACAGCCGTCCAAGGGATTGCTCAGAGGCCATGTGCGCGGCAGGGCGTTTTGCGAAACCTGCCACCGGCCCGAGCTGCTCGGCTCGCAGTGGCAGCATGGCACCAGCGTGCCGTACGCGCATACCCAGGGTCAGTTGACGCCACACGACGACGGGGCTCCCCTGGATGAATATTCTGCGCAGTGCCTGAGCTGCCACGAGGGGTCTGTGTCGCAGCGCGGTGTTGTGGACCTACGCGAAGGCACCTTTCAGCACGGGGAGATCGGCATGACGCACCCGGTGGGCGTGGCGTATCCGCGCGGAAGCGACGCTGCCGGGTACACGTCTATCCATGCACTGCCGCAGGGCGTGCTATTGTTTAACGGCAAGGTCGGCTGCCTCTCCTGCCACAATTTATACAGCGCGCGGCCGGGGTTGCTCGCCATGGACATGACGGGAAGCGCCTTATGCGTGGCCTGCCACAGGAAGTGAGCCCATGAGACGACGTAAGCCTTTCTTGCTGGCCGGCAATTTTCAGTTGGGCTGGCTTGTGACGCTGACCCTAGTGGCGGGTGTAGGCGTGTTGGCTGCGGCGCGGCTGAACTATTACGCCGTTGCGGCCATCTTCGAAGAAGCGGTGTTTTCAGCGCACCTGTCAACCGCCTCAAGCGGCGATTTGGTATGGCGCGCGATCTGTGAAATCACGCTCTTGAGTCTGGGAGCCAGCGCGCTGATCGGCTGCACCGTGATCATCGCAGTGCAGTGGTACCTGGAGCGGTTCTTTCACGCCTTTGCCTTGGGGCTCGAGAAATTGGCGCAAGGCGACCGGGCGTATCGCTTTCGTGTGGGGTTCATCGGGGCGGTCAACCCGCTGATCAGGGGGTTCAACAAGACCGCCGAGGCGATGGATCAGCAACACCGTGCGAAGCACGCCCTGCTGGAAGCCGGCATGGCGGCTACCGACGGCAACCAGCCAAAGCCGCTTGAGCAATTGCGCGCGCTTCATAGCCAGATGCGTTTGTTAGCTGAAGCTGATTAAGGGATTCATGATAGGCGCCTTTGCGTTAGCGCTGGGAGCTGTAGCCGCGCTAGTGCTTGCCCCAAGCAAAGTCGAGGCCATTACCGGCGTGCACTTCTTCGGCAATGCGCAGGGGACCGTCGAGGTCTGTGTCATGTGTCACGTGCCCCACCGTGCGCCCAAGAGCCCGCTGTTGTGGAACCATGTGCTATCGGCGAACAACTACAGCTGGAGCGATTGGACGCAGACCACCGGCGGCAGGGACTATCCTGGGGGACGTCAGAATAACCTGCGCGATACCCTCACCGGCAGCCAGTTGTGCCTGGATTGCCATACGAAGTAGCCATCACCCATCCTGTTTTCGGTTCCCACTTGACCCTCGTGGCCTCCGGGCGTACGGTAGTCCACATCTAGCTTATGGTAGCGACGGCAGACTGTAGAAAAGAAGTGGAGGAGGTTCGTGGGCATGCTGAGGCCACAAACATTTATGAAGATCTCCGGCGCGGTGTTTTCGCTCGTGGCGGTGCTTCACGCGCTGAGGCTGCTGCTGGGGTGGGAGGCGGTGATCGGCGGCTGGATCGTGCCGTTCTGGCTCAGCGGGCTCGCCCTCGCCGCTGCCGGCTACTTAGCCTTCACCGCGTTCAACGCGGGAAAAAGGAGTGGATCATGAAGAACGTGGAGATCAAGGTCGAGCACGGCAAGATGACGATCACGGTGGATCTCACGCAGGAGATCGGCCCCTCGGCTTCCGGCAAGAATGTCATCATCGCCACGACCGGGGGCAATGTCGACGTCCCGGGGATTGATGACACCAAAATCGGCCTCAATGTGTACAGGAAAAAGGGGAAGTAAAACTCCTTTGGAATGCGTGAGGAGCGTTGCTAAGAGCGCGTTCGCTGAGCGCGTGGCCGCCAGCGTCGAGCTGCTGGAGGCGATTCAGGCGGATCGCGGGTTGCTGGCCCAGCTGCCTGAGGAGGCGGCCATTCGGCTGCTGACTGCCGCTGGAAAAGTGTCCAGGCCGGAGCGGGCTGGACAAGAGCAGCTCTGGAGGGCGCGGCAGCGCAAGCGGCAAGAGCAGCGTCGCGCGCAGTTCGAGGCTGTTCAGCGTCAGCTGGATACGACGGAGATTCGCCGGCAGCGGCAGCGGGCAGTCTTCCCGACACCGCCGCCCCCGGCCGCGATCGCGGCTCCCACGCCCCAGCTCTCGTCCGCACCGCCTATCGAACTCAGCGAGCCGTTGGACTGTTATATCTGCAAATATCCCTACCGGCAGGTGCATGCTTTCTATGACTGGCTCTGTCCGACGTGCGCAGCGTTTAATTGGCACAAGCGGCATCAAACCGCGGACCTATCCGGCCGCGTGGCCCTCGTGACCGGGGCGCGGGTGAAAATCGGCTACCAGGCGGCCATCAAGCTGCTGCGGGCCGGCGCGCGGGTCATCGCGCTGACCCGGTTTCCCAAGGATGCCGTGGCGCGCTATGCCCAGGAGCCGGATTTTGGCGTCTGGGCAGACCGCCTGGAGGTGTACGGGCTTGATCTGCGCCATACGCCGAGCGTGGAGGTCTTTGCCGCGCATCTGAAGACGGCCTATGACCGCCTCGATTTTCTTCTCAATAACGCCTGCCAGACGGTGCGCCGCCCGCCGGATTTCTATCAGCATCTCATGGAGGGGGAAACCCAGCCGCTGGAAGCGCTGCCGCGTGAGGCGCGTCGAGTCCTAGCACAGCAGGAGACCTTGCGCAGCCAGAGCCGGCTGTTGGCGCCTGAGGCGCGGATGCGCGGGTTACAGCAATCGGCCGCCCTGTCACAACTGCCCTTGCTTGACGGGGAAGGTGAGCGGGGCCACCAACTGTTCCCGGCCGGCCAGCTGGACGCTGATTTACAGCAGATCGACTTGCGCAAGCACAATAGCTGGCGGTTGCCGCTGGCCGAGGTGTCGGCCATCGAGCTGCTCGAGGTGCACCTGGTGAACGCGGTGGCCCCCTTTATCCTGAACGCGCGGCTGAAACCCTTGATGCTTCGGTATCCCTCGCGGGATAAGCACATCGTGAATGTCTCGGCGATGGAAGGGCAGTTTTATCGCGCCCGCAAGACGGATAAACATCCGCATACGAACATGGCGAAGGCGTCGCTCAATATGATGACGCGCACCTCGGCGGCGGATTACATCAACGACGGGATTCACATGAACAGCGTGGATACCGGATGGATCACGGATGAAGACCCATCCGAGCTAGCGGAGCGCAAGCGAGTGACGCAGGGGTTTCACCCGCCGCTGGACCATGTGGATGCCGCGGCGCGCATTTGCGACCCGATCTTTTCCGGGTTCTTGACCGGGGAGCATGTGTGGGGCCAGTTTCTGAAGGATTACCGGCCCACGCGGTGGTAAACCTCCTCAGTTAAGTGATTTTAAGCAAGTTTGTCGACGGTGAAAAGAGCCCTCCCCGCGAAAAAAGTTTGCTTGTCATATTGACCTTCAGTGCTGAGCCGCTAGAATAGCCCTACTTCTCATCAACGAGGCTTCCGATGCGATCTGGTTGTCACGCCACCTGCTCTGGTCCAGGCCCGTGGGCGCTGCTCTTGAGCGCTTTCGTGCTGGTGAGCGCTGGCTTGTGGAGCGGCGCCCCCGCTGCGGGCGCCGAAACCTCCTCGGCGTTTCAAGAAGTGGTCGAGCGGCTCTATCGGCTCGGGCGGGATTATCGGCAGGCCGGGCAGTGGGTGGAAGCGGAGCGCGAGCTACAGCGCGCGCGGCGGCTTGATCCATA
>JAGVGS010000021.1 GCA_020057015.1 Candidatus Omnitrophota bacterium
GCCCTAAATAGTCGTTCGAACACCAATTCACCAGCCAGCGGCCGGCCACGCGCACCGAAGCGCCGCGCACTGCCTCGAGCGGGACGATGCGGCGGTGCAGGCCTAGCAAAGAGAGGGCGTGAAGATCGGAAGCAACTTGAGCGAGCAGTCCAGACGAGCGGATCTTACTTCACCACCATGGGCAGAAACTCCGTGCAGCCAAAGACGCCATGCAAGCCCTGCGCCTTCAGCCACACGCCGCGCTTGAGATACCCCAGCGCCGGGCCGATCACATTGGCCGCCATGGTGGTCTCATCACCGAGAATGAATTGGTGGCTAGCGCGCCGGCCCTCATACGTGATGCCGGTAAGCGTCATCGTCGTGGACACCGGTTTTTTGGCCTGCCGCGTGTCCATCACCCCGCCGACTTCGACTTGGGAGCGGTCCTGCACCACGCCCACCCGCTGCAGCAGCACGTCATCGGCATGCTCCATGCGCCGCAGCTCCAGCCGCCCGTCTGTGTGCGCCAGCAGCGCGTCCACGTCGGCATCGCTCATCGCTTGGGCGCGCGCCACCGAATAACCCGGCAAATGGGCGATGTCTTCGCGAATGGTGGCCTTGTAGGCCTCCCAATTCGCGATGCCGACTCCCCACCAGATGTCCACTTTTTCGACTTCGACGAATGACTGCGCCGCCAGCACGGCCGCGGCCGCGAGGATGCCGGGGGTCGCCCCGCAGCCGGTGAGGACCACGCTGCGCGCGCGCTTCACCAACGGATCGAGCGCAAACATCAGCTCCACGGCCGTGGTGCGCTTGAGCACATCAACGAACACGGTGGCGTGCCCGGCTTCCAAAAAGCGTGTGACGACATCCGGAATGAATTGGTTGGGCAAATTGGGCAGGGCCACCAGCACCGCATCGAGTGCCGGAGCGCGCGCGATCATTTCCCCCAGCGGGTCCTCGCAATGGCGGGCTTCCACCGCGGTCGCAACGGCCACGCCGCCCTGAGACTCCCCCTCGGCTTGCGCTTGCCGCACGCCCTCCACCAGATCACCCTGCAAACCCGCCAGCAGCGAGGCCTCCAGCCCGCCCTCGGCCCACACGATGCCCTGGCTGTCGCAGATGGCCGCTAATTGCAGCTCCTGCTTGAGGCCGATGATCCGGGCGGCGGCCTTGCCTAAGCCCCCGGCCCCCAGGACGCCGACACGCAGCGGGGTCGTCATCGCTACACCCGCTCCATCCACGTTTGGCGGCACGATTGGCGCTCAATGAGCTCGGTGGGCAGCAGCAGCTTGCTGGGGTTCTGGCGCTTGCCCTGGATCTGCTGCATCAACAGCTCCAACCCGGTGGTGCCCATCTGGGCCAGCGGCTGGCGCACGGTCGTCAGCGGCACGCGCCCGTGGGCCGCGATCGGGTTGTCATCGAAGCCGACGATCGAGAGCTCCTCCGGCACGCGGATCCCCTTGGCCAGCGCCACATGGATCACTTCCATCGCCATCTCATCGCTGGCGACGAACATCGCCGTGGGCCTATCCTGCATCTTCAGCAGCGCCTCGGCCGCGGTCCGCGCGCTGGCGAGCGAAAAATCCCCAAACCGGATGTAGTCGTCCCGCACCGCCAGCTGCCGCGTCTTCATGGCCTTGACGAAGCCATCGAGGCGGTCCAACCCCGCTTGCGTCTTCAAGTCGCCGGTGATGGTCGCGATCTCGCGGTGGCCCAAGCGCGCGAGGTAATTGACCACGCTCTCGGCCCCGGTGCGGTTGTCGATGGCCACACAGCTGACCGGCAAATCCGGCATATAGTGGTTCAGCACCACGGTGGGCAGCCCCTGGTCCAGCGTGCGGTCCAGCAGCTCTTCGCAGCCATCGACGTCTACGAACACCACCCCGCCCACCGCGCCCGCGTTCACGAAGGTGTTGCCATCGGTGATGTGCAGCAGCAGGTCGCAGCGCAGGCGCTCGGCCGCCATCCCGAGGCCCTTGATCACCTGCAGCGCGTAGTAGGAATTAAAAATACCCTCATAGCGCGGGATGATGAGGCCGATCGTATTGGACTTGCCTGAGGCCAAACGCTGGGCGTTGGGGTTGGGCCGGTATTGCAGCTTCTTGATCGCCTCCTCCACGCGCCGGCGGTTTTCTTCCGACACGGTGGTCACGTCGTTGATAACCCGCGAGACCGTGGTGGTCGACACCCCCGCGGTCTTGGCCACCGCGGCAATATTGATGGGCTTCATCCACGCTCCTTTAGTTAAGGGAGTAGTTTACGGCCTCTGCGGCGGCTTTTCAAATGCAAGCCGATCGCCCGAGGGGTCGATGATCTGGGCGCTGACAAAGATGACCAGATTCGAGCGCTCCACCGCGTCGCTCTCCTTGCGGAAGAGCTTACCTATCCCCGGCAGCGCCCCTAAGAGCGGCACCTGCGTGCGGGTCTTGGTCGTCGTATCCTGCATCAGCCCGCCGAGCATCACCGTCTCGCCGTTTTGGATCACGATGCTGGTTTCCAGGTTGCGGGTGGTAAACCGCGGCAGCTCGACCTCGCCGCCGAACTCATCGGTGGTCTTGCGCTCGCTGACCTCGGGCTTCAGGGCGAGCGTAATCGTGCGCAAATCCGAGCCCACGGTCGGGGTGACATGCAGCAAAATGCCGAGGTCCTTCGTGACAAAATCCTGGGGCACGTTCACGAAGCGCGTTTCTTTCACGTCGCTCACCGTGTCGCTGAAATCTCCGTCGCTGTTGAGATCCTCCCGGACCACCGAGGCCTCGTAGCGCGTGGCATAGACAAACTCCGTCACGACCTTGATGGTGGCGGTCTGGTTATTGAGCGTCGTGACCCGCGGGGCCGAGAGCGTCTTCGTGCGCTCATTGGTCATGAGCGCATGCAGCACCGCCTGATACTGGGTACCGCTCAAGATCCCCTGCAGCGTCAGATTGAGCCCATTGCCGTCGGTCTGGTTGGTGAAGCTGGTAAAGTCCGTCTGCGTGCCGCGCAACAAGGTGCCGGTGTTCTCCAGCGCTAGCCCGGCCCCGCGCGTGCCATCCGCTGCCCCGCGTTTGGTCAAGGCCGCATCGCCCGTGAGGTCCGCATCAAAGCCCCATTCGTTCGTATCGGTCACCGTGAGCTCGAGAAAACGCGCCTCGATGAGGATCTGGGGGGCCGCGACATCCAACTGGGCGAGGAGCGCCTCCACCTGTTCCAGATAATAGGGCACGTGCGTCACGACCAGCGAGCCGCTGCGCTGATCGAGCATGAAGGTGCTGTCGCCAATCACGGGGATCACATCGGTGAGGATATCCTTGATCGTCACCAGCGCGCGCAGGCTATTGGCTTGCAGAGCCACGCTATCGCGGGTATCGGCCGGCGGTTCAAACTGCGCGAAAAGCCCCGGGCCTTCATGGAGCACATACACCCGGGTCTGCAGCGGCTCGGCTTCCATTTCCTCGCGCGTGGCCACCCAGATGGCCTGCTCATCCAAGCGAAACAGCAGGCCCTGGCCTTTCAGGAGATGCTCCAGTGCGCGGCGCAGCGGCATCCCTACCAAGTGCACCGTGATCGGCTTGCCCTGCTTGGCGGCATTGGGCGAGAGCAGGATGTTGACGCCGGCTTGCTCGGCCAAGAAGCTTGTGGCCGCGCTGAAATCCACTTCCTGGAATTCAGCGGTGATGGGCTGGTTGAGGCGCTCTGAAAACGAGAGGGGACTTGGCGGCGCGGGCGCTGCCTCTGGCGCGGCATGAGCCGCAGGTAAGGCCATCCCGCAGAGCAGGCTGCACAGGACCCACAACAGCGCGCGCCATCGGCTCATGGCGACGGCCTCAGGTGGTCGGGCCGGTGGGCGCCAGCAGCCGGGCCGTCACGAAAATCAGCAGGTTCGTCCGGGTGGACGATTTGGAGGATTGCCGAAAGAGATTGCCCACCAACGGCAAGTCGCCGAAAAACGGCACTTTATCCATCTCGGTGGACACGCTGTCCTGCATGAGCCCGCCCAGCACCACCGTATGCCCGTTCTGAATGACGATGCTGGTGGTCAGTTGGCTCGACGTAAATTCCGGCACGATCACCCCGCCGCCCAGGTCGCGGAACTGGCTGAACTCGCTGACCTCCGGGGCCAGCACGAGCGTAATGGTCTTGCGGTCTTTGCCCACGCTGGGCGTCACGTTCAAGAGGATTCCCACATCCCGCGACTGCAAATCCTGCGGCACGTTGGCAAATTCGGTTTCCCCGGCATCATCGAAATCGCCATCGCCGTTGATGTCGAACTGGATGAGTGAGACTTCGTAGCGCGTGGGATAGTTGAACTCTTCCACCACGCGGATGCGCGCACTCTGGTTGTTCAGCGCCGTCACGCGCGGCGCCGAGAGCGTCTTGCTCTTGCTCGTCTCATCAAGCAGATGCAGCACCGCCTCGAACTGCGTGCCGGTGAGCACGCCTTGCAGCGTCAAATTCAGGCCCTCGCTTTCGCGCGCTAGCGCCGCGAACTTGGAGCCTCCCCCGCTGGCCAGCTGCTGCCCGGCCCCGCGCGTGCCATTGCTCGCCCCCTTCTTGTCGAGGGCCGCGTCGCCGTTTAAGATCGCCTCCAGCCCCAGGTGCTCGAGGTCGGTCAGGGTGAGCTCCACGAACCGCGCCTCGATGAGCACTTGCAGCGGGGCCACATCAAGCTGGCCCAGCAGGGCTTCCGCCATTTGGAGGTGCTCGGCCGTATTGGTCACCACAATCGCTCCGGTGCGCTCATCCACGACCACTTTGCTGCCGGTAGGCTGCGGCACCGAGCGCAGAATCAACTCTTTGACGTTCTCCATCGCCAGGGCTGGATTGGACTTGATGGCCGCCATCTGCAGCGCAAAGGGGCTGAGCCCATTGCGCATGAAAAACACGCGCGTGGCCAGCGGCTCATTGGAAAACTCCTCGGCCGTCGCCAGCACGATCGCATCCGATTCGAAGCGGTAGCCGAGGTCCTGCTGCTTGGCCAGGTACTTCAGCGCTTGGCCCAGGGGCAGCTCGGTGACTTTCAGCGACACTTTGCGCGCCTTCAGGTCCAGCTGCGGCGAGGGCACGACGCTCACCCCCGCGGCATCGGCGATAAATTCCACCACATCGCCCAGGGGCACGTCGGCAAAATCAAACGTAATGGGCTGCGTCAACCGCTGCGCGATCAGCCCTTGCCCCGCGCCGGCAGAGGTGAGCGCCGGGGCCTTCAGCATGATTTCACGCATCGTGGGCACGCGCTGCGCGTCGATTACCTCGTTCATCATGGCGCGCTCATCGCGCTCGACGATTTGCGTCAAGCGCCACTCCTCTTCGGAGAGTTTCGCGAGCTCAATGGTGCGCAGCAGCCGCTGGGCACCCGTGTGCAGCGGGTCCTGCACCAGCACGCGCTGCGTCAGCTCCAGCGCCAGATCGTACGCGCGGTCCTTATGCGCCAATTGCGCTTGCTTGAAGGCCGCATCAATCTCAATGCGCTTGGCCGCGAGCTGGCTTTCCAGCCCGGACACGGTGCCCGATCCTGCCGGCGTGCGGGGGGCGCGGGCCAGGGCGCGCTGCTCGGCAAGCTTCGCCTCGACGCGCGCCATCA
>JAGVGS010000070.1 GCA_020057015.1 Candidatus Omnitrophota bacterium
CAGGGCGTGATCCGCCCCTACGCGCCAAGCCCCCTGCAGCGTGAGGCGATCCTCCGCGCCATCGGCTTTGCGCACGAGAAAGTTCAGGCGGTTGCGGGCATCCACCTGCCAGCGGCCGCTCAGCGTGAGCTGCTGCGCAACACGGCGCTGATGCTGCTCGGTGCGATCCAGCGCAATGGTGAGCGACCGCGCATCGGCCGCCGCGAGGCCGCCCTTCAAGAAGATGCGCTGGCGGGGGGCTTGATCGCGGGCGTGCACCGAGAATATCACGTCTTGGTTGGGCGTCAGCGTCCACGTCCCGTCGGCCTGCAGCGTGCGCGAAGGCTCGCCCTCGCGCCCCGGTGTCGCGGCCGTCAGGCGGTTGAGCGCATCGACGTCGTAACGAACGGTCGTCGAAGCACGCGTGCGGGGACGAGAGGACGCCATGGGCTATTCGGTCAGAATGTCGATGGCGCTGCTGAGATTGACCGTGGCAATTTCAATCGCATCGGCATCGGCGCTGCGCTGCGCGCGCGCTTCTTTGGCGAGGACTTTGAGATGCGCGAGTGCGGGTTTGAGCGCCTCGCCGATCTCGCGAGCGGTCGCGTCTCTCATGGCGCCGTGGGTGCAGGCGGCGCCGTCGCCCCACCCTCCTGTGGCGGCTCATCGCCGCGTTGCTTCTGCAAGAGCTCCCCGAGGAGGTCCTGCACTTTGGTCACGATCAGGCGCGAGGCCACATAGCCAACGTCCGGCAGCACGGCCACGCGGGGGGCTTGACCCTCAATGACCAGCGGGAGTTCCATCACCCCCTGCGCCGTGGTTAGATGCTGCAGCTCATTGACGCTGCTGATGAGGGCTGCGGAGAGCGCCGGGTCGATGCTCAGCATCGAGCGGATGTTGACCCCGCCCTGCCATGCGATGAGGCCGCTGCTTTCCAAGCTAAAGGTATCGCTACGCAGCGGCACGCGGTTGAAGTGAATAGCCCCGCCTTCGAGGCGCAGGCCGGTATCAAAGGACTCGAACACGGTATCCGCCGCTTCCAACTTCTGCTGGTATTCCGGGGGCAGCCGAGACTGCAGGCGCTGCATGAGACCGGGGAGCATGGAGAGCTTGCGGAACACTTCCCGCAAGACATTGAGGTTCACCAGCACCGGATCTTGCAGGCTCACGCGCCCCTGCCCTGTCAGCGAGGCCAGCAGCTGTGCTACGGGCCCTTGGGCCGTGCCTTCGAGCGTGAGCGAGCACATCGCCCGGACATACGGATCCTGCGGGTGCAGGCGAGGCTGCAGCAGCTCCAGCGGAATGCGCTCGAAGGTCGCTTGGAACACGCTGTGCAAGACCGGCTGGCCTAAGCCCTCCACCATGCCGCGAAGGAGCATCGTGCCGCCGGCCACACGCGCGGTGGCTTCCTTGATCTGGGCGCGGCCAGCAGCCAGTGTCGCCTCGAAGTGAATCGCCTCCACCGGCTGCGAGAACTGCACGAATTCCTTGCGGCCATTGGTCAGATGAATGCCGGCCTCGGCGGCCGCCAACCCTTGGGGCGAGAGCGGCAGGCGCGCCACGGCGATGACCAGGGTGCCTTCGGCGCGCTTCAGGCCCCCCTGAGCCAGCGCAGGAAACATCCGGGCGGCCTCATCCCAGCGGATCTTGCCTAATTCCAGTTCGAGGCGCGTATTTTCCAGCGCGCCGGGGTCAGCCCCAGAGGGCGGCTGGACACGAGCGGTCACTTGGAGGTTCTGCTGATCTCCTAGGAGGACCAGGCGCGCTTCGACATGGAAGGGCTCCCCGGGTACGAGATCCTGGATCGTGGCATCGATATCGCGCAGGGTCAGCTCAGCGATCGGCGTGCGCAGGGCATCGGTCCAATGCACCTGGCCATCCGTGACCTTGACCGAGGCGATGGCCACCTGCACCGCTGCCCCGGTCGATGCAGGCGACGGGCTGACGGACGCAGCCGCTGGGCTGCCGGCCACGGCCAGGCCCACAAGGTTGATGCGGCCTTGCGTATCGCGGCTCACCCGCACTTCAGGGCGTGTGAGCACCACCGAGGCGATCTGCACCTCGCGGCGCAAGAGCGGCAGCAGCCGCACCACCGCACTGGCCTGCTCCACGCGCAGCAGCGGCTCCTGGGCCGGGGCGGCGCGATCGGCAATCGTCAGCGCATTGAGCTGAAGAGCCACGCCGCCGCGCCAACCGAGGGTCACCCGCTGCAGGGTGACCGACTGGCCGGTGGCCTTTTCCAGCTCTGCAATGAGCTGGGGCCGAAACCGATCGGCATCAAACGTGGCGACCGCGATGGCCAGCCCGGCGGCCGCGAGCACGATGATGAGGAGCAGCACCTTGACGAGACGTCCCATGATTGCTGCCCATTATAACGTACCCGGAGCTAGTCAAGTACTCTCAAGCAGCGCGGCGCCGCCAGAGTGCCAGCCCGGCCCCCAGCATGAGCCACGAAGCAGGCTCAGGCACCACCGGCGAGCCGCCTGGTTCATCAGGAAATGTCGGCAGCTCCGGGGGCAGTTCCGGTGGCAGCTCAGGCTGTGAGGGTAAGGCTGGAGGCAGCTCAGGCTGCGGCGGGAGTGCCGGCAGCGGCCAGACGCTTTGCCCATCGATCGTTTTCCCAGGCGAGAACGCCTGATCCGCAATCTGGTCGTGGCGCGCAAAAGCCCCCGTGCCATCGGGTTGGCGAACCAGCGAGGCGTTCTTGCCACCCTCGGCGCCGTAGGTCAGCGCATCGATCAGCGACTGCTCCGCATCACGCAGCGTCACGGTCTCTGCCGTGTTGTTGAGACTCAGCGTGCCCGAAGAAGCGCTGCTGCCGAATATCACCAGAAACTGCCCAGGAGCCAGCAGGTCAGCGTCGCCAAACGCATGACGCGCGTTGAGCGCATCGCTGAGTGTCCACCCCTTGAGCGAAACAGAGGCCTCTCCGATATTCAGCAGCTCCACAAACTCATCCCGCGTAGCACTCACCGCGCCGTCGCCATCCGCATCGCCCGCCGGGTCGGCCAGCACTTCGTTGATCACCACGACCGCATGGGCAGACGGCACGATGCCGAGCCCACCGATCGCCGCTGCGAGCAGCCACTGCCCCATTCTTCTCATCGCTTCTTCCCTCCAAAAAGAAACACGCAAGAGAGCGTCTCTCTCTTGCGTGTCAGATGCTTCACGAACTACGTACCCAAGCTAAGTACTACAGCATGGGCCGTGCCAACTCGCCTATAGTTATCTCTACACTACTATAGTCACCACTATGATGCTGGCGTGCTGTGGCATCAACACGACACCGCGGGGCGCTTTAATGGCCAGAGACGACAACACACTGCCCCGAGCAGCTGCTCTCGGGTTACGGGGCCAAAACCGCGGGAATCGAGGCTCTCGGAGGGATTATCACCGCGTAGCATCCAGCCGGCCTCAGAGACCGCTGTCACGCGCTTGACTACGGCTTTCCCGGCGAGCGCAGCCGGCCGGGCGGCAATCAGCTCGCCCACCTGAGGGGTTGTGACGCGGTAGGCTTGGGTATCGACCAGCACCAGGTCGCCATCGTGCAGCGTGGGGCTCATGCTCGCCCCCTGCACCCGCATCAGCCGATAGCGGCACATAGGGGCAATCGGTGACTGCTACCGCTTGTTATTTCTTCTTGGCAGCCTCGGCCTTCTGGAACCAGTCGGCGATCTTATTCACGGCATCGACCATTTCTTGGGCCTTGGCCAGATCGACCTGCTGCTTATTGGCCGAGCACAGCTTCGCCGCTTTCCAGAAGGTCTCGTGCAGCTCAGGAAACAGGCCCAGGTGCTCGGGCTTAAAATAGTCGGTCCAGAGGATCAGGAGCTCCTGCTTGCAGATGCGGGCATGGTCTTCCTTGGTCGTGGCCATGCGCACGATGGTGTTGCGGTGGCCCAGTTGCTCGGCAGCCGAGGCCCCGGGCGCCGGTAACTCCGTCATCTTCTTGACCATGGTATACACCGTCTTGGCGGCCAGTTGTGCGGTGTGCGGATCGTAGATGCCGCAGGGCACGTCGCAGTGCGCGTAGAGCGGCTCGACCTTCAAGAGCTTATCCACAAGACGCGTGAGCTGTTGCGCGAGTAGCATGGAGCCTCCTTCGTGTAGGTTCTGACTATGGCTGCGGCAGGGACATTGAATACTCAAACACATTATAACACCGTATCAGCGGCCGTCACGCAACTCAGTCAGTTGCGCCTGTATTTCCGGAAAGTTGGGTCGACGCTTGAGCACTTCTTCGAACATCGCGGCGGCTTCGGCGCGCTGGCCGGACCAACGATACAGGTAGCCCAGATGGTAATAGGCCCAGAAGCTCTCCGGATCAAGCGGAATCGATTGCCGGATGAGCGCGATGCCTTCATCCCTGCGTCCCAGGTGGCCCAGCGCAAAACCCACGAAATTGTACGCATCGTACGTCGGGTGGCTCTTCAGAAACGGCCTCATCAATTCGACCACCTCGCGATGGCGCCGGGCCTGGCCGAAAACAGCGGCAGTGCTTTCAGCAAAGTCATAATCGTGGGGATAGAGCTGTAAGTACGCCTGTGCTGCTGTAAACGCCTCCTCCCATTGCTGATGGTCGAGGCTAAAGTTGACCAAGTTCTTCCACGGTTCTGAGGCCGTGGGAATGGCCTTGAGCACTTGACGGGCATGCTCGACTTCGTCTCGCTCAATACGAAACACCCACGGCAGGCCCAGCGCTCCCTTGCGCATCTGTAGCACGATAGGCTGGCCAGGCCAAAAACGACGTCGCTCCTTCTCCCATACTAAGAGCCTCTCTACCTGGCCGGGATGGCGCCAAGACTCGAGGCCTATCGCGGCCAACGGCACCACGCGACCCAGGTCCAGCTCCGCACTCCAAGCCTGGAGCACCTTGGAGCGCTGGTCCACCGGTATCGATTGATCAAACTTGGCATTGATCACGAGGGCAACGCTATAAATCGCAAACACCTGCACGAGCCATCCCGCGATGCGCTGCAGCTGGTTCAGCGGGTGCGGAAGCGCTCCACCGCCTAAGAGCACGGCCGCCAGCCCAAGGCACCGAATGATCAGCAAGGCGTAGGTCACCCAGGGCAGCAACACGAAGAGCCAGGTGCTCGGCACCCGATAGGTCAGCTGCACCCAGAAGACCCAGAGACACAGCAGCGTAAGCAGGGCCTCCTTCCCGATCGCCACACCCCATCCTTGGAAAAGCCAGCGCCACATTATCGGGCGCCTCTGGGAGAGGGGAGATTGCGGCGCACTTCAGGCAGCAGCCGCTGGGCCAAAGTATTGCGCGGATCGCGCCTGAGCACCTGCTCAAAGCACCCTGCCGCCTTTTCAAACTCAGACACCACATGGTACAGGGCGCACAGCGCGCCCAGATCCACGAGGTCATCATTGCCCAGGGCAAAGGAGGCTTCGTACGCTTCGATGGCCTCTGGATATTTATTCTCGCCGTGGTAAAAATTGCCTAGTCGGGCATGGGGCTCTGGGTCAAGCGGCGCGATTTGCATGGCTCGCTGATAGGCCTTCAGGGCTTCGGGCTTGCGGCCAGACCGGCCAAGAGCGAATCCCAGCCCCAAGTAGGAGGAGACGCGTTCCGGCTGAAGACGCACGGTATGTGCGTAGGTATGCGCCGCCTGCTCGTAGGCGCCCACCAACCCGTAGCAATACGCCAGCCGGTCGAGCGCCTTGAAATTATCAGGATTGAGCAGCAAGGCCGCTTCGAAGAGGGCTGCCGCCTGATGCGCATCACCCAGCTTCTCGATCAAGACGTGGTCCAAATGCGTGATGTAGAACTCATCCTCCAGCGCGGCCTCAAAGGCGGCGCGGATCATACGATATTCATTGAGGAGATCACCTCGCTCGCTGTAGAGCACCGCGGCCCAGCGGTTGGCTTCGGCGTTGCGGGGGTTGATCGCCAGCGCCTGCTGGATCGCAGCGAGGGCCTTCTGGGGGCGGTTGGCCTTGTCCTGCATGATCCCGATGCTCAGCCAGGCGTCATCGGGATGATCGTTCACCGCAATGGCTTGCTTGGCATACCGAGTCACCAAACGACTTTGTGCAGGATCTAGAATGCGTAGATAGCGGTAATAATGCGCCAGCACACACGGGCCGACCGCGGGCTTGCGACTTGATAACTGCCCCGTGGTTTCCAGCACCGTGAGATATGTCGTCCAGCGGGGTTCCCATCGCACCGGCGAGAGGC
>JAGVGS010000189.1 GCA_020057015.1 Candidatus Omnitrophota bacterium
GCCCGAGCTGCAACCCTGAGCCAGAATCTTGGGTGTCTGCATTCAAATCCGTATAGGCGACGGCCCGAGCCACCACCTGGCCGCGATAGGTGCGTCCCATCGCCCCACTTTGCCAGGCCACCCGGTAGCGAATCAAGTTATTGTCGCTGGGCAGCGGAGCTGCCGGTTCTCCCCCGGGCGGCGGGGGGCCGACGTCTTGGTAGGTGATGTCGAAGACGTCGATTTCATCGGCCCAGACGAATTTGCCTGCAGGGTCGCAGGCCCCGGCGGCGTCACGCTCAAAGTATTCCAGCACGTTGGCGAGCAGGCGGTACTCGACCCACCGATAATTGTTCGGGTTATCAAAGCAGCTCGGAGGCGGCACGCTACCAGCCACGGCACAGCCGCTGGGCAGGCGGATTTCCACCGTATCCTGATTGCCCCCGTCATACACGTGCACGCGGTCGGCCTGCTCGAGATCGCGGCTGAGCCGCACCGTGGCCAAACCCGCCATCCCTTCGTTGGAGATGCTTGAGTTGGCGCGCTGGCGCAGGTCCTGCTCGATGCGTGCGTGCGTCATGTCCATTGAGGCCATCGTGAGCAGGACGACCATGCCGACTATCCCCCCGACGATCAGCTCGATGAGCGTCACGCCCTGCCGGCTGCAGGCGTTCATGGCGAGCAGCATCCGGTGATGTCATTCCAGCACATCTGCACGTCCACACGCCGGCAGTCCCCTGAGCCTCCGACCCCATCACAGTCTTCTGGCGTCACCCGGTAGCAGCGCATGACATCGCCATTCAGAATGGAGTTCGGTCCGGAGACGCCGGCCGCCGGCAGCGGGTACGCGTCCGCGGGCAGGTGCGCCTTGACCCACACGCCCGGTGGCTGTGCCGCCAGAAACCCGTCATCCCCGTCAACCGCCAACCGATTGCGGAACCCCTCGATCAGCTCTTGCGCATAGGCCGCCGCCTCAATCACCCCGGGGTTCTCGTTGCCGCGCATCATTCGGGCGGCTGCGACGAAGGCCATCAGAGTCCCCCCTGCGGTAATGCTGATCACCAAGGCGGCTGCGAGCGTCTCCATGAGCGTCATGCCCTGCTGCGCGCGCCGCCTCATTAGGGGCTCCACGTGCCAGCCAAGAGGGCGAGGTTGTTTTGATCGATGATCAGCGTCTTGCCGTTATAGACGGCGGTGGCGCTAAATGTGGCCGCTGGCCCGGTGCCGGGACAAGCCCCGTTAACGCTAAATTGCACCGGCCCGCTCGTGTTGTTGGGGTCATCCATGAAGATGTTAGGCCAATTGAGTGAGCCCGGCGTCAGCGCGGTGCAATAGAAGGTGTTGATGCGCGTCCAATACACGCGTTCGCCGGCATAGATGGCTCGCAGGGTGTCCTGGGCTGCGCGAAAGCGCCCGAACTCGATGGTGCGCCAATAACTCAGGAGTGCTAAACTCGCCAGAATGCCGACGATCACTACCACGATCATCACTTCATGGAGCGTGAACCCCTGTCTGTTGCACCCCTTCCCCAGGCGCGCCATCAGTAAGTCCTCCGGGCCACCAGCTCGAAACCAAACCCAGGACACCCCATCGCCGTCACGTCCACGCTTTCATCCGGTATCCCGTTGTTATCCAAATCAAACTGCATGGGACTTGAGGGGCAGTTGGCCGCGTCGGCTGGGCCCAACCACAGACGCCCCTGCGCGCGCACCAGGGCCGCTTCGGCAAGATACCGCGCGCGCATCCGTTCACGGATAGATCGCGCCTGGCGAGCATTCGCCACCGCAAGAAAGAGCATGGTCGTCACCCCGATCGATGCCACAAGGGCACTCACCAGGGCCATGGTGAGCACGCTTCCCTGAGCGTGGCGAGCAGCGATCATCGTAGTATGCCCACGCAACAATATAACACGTTATGAATTATGGCCATTCATCGCTCCACTTTATACAAGTATGCCTCACTTATTCAGTGTAACTCAAACGATCCCAGGGCAATACAAAAACCGAACCAGTATCTGGTTCGGTTAACTCGGCCATCTCAGGGGCCAGAGCGCTTCACAGGACTTCGCTTGCCTCACCTGGTCGGCAGCCCGGCGGTCTAACGCTGAGACCCGTAGCTTTGCGTCCCTCGCTTGCGCGAGGTTTGCCTTTTCGCCAGTACAAGGGAAGTATGCCTGATGAGCAGACAGCGCGTCAAGCCACGCTCGTGCAGACCCACTGCAGATAGGGCGCGAGGCCGGCGCTCACCGGCAGGGCAATGATCTCAGGCACTTGGTAGGGGTGCTGCGCCTTGATGGCGCGCTGCAAGGCCGGCACGCGGCGGGCCGTGGTCTTGATCAGCAGCAGCACCTCGCGCGCGCGATCGAGCTTGCCCTGCCAGAGAAACATCGACTCGACACCTGGCACGATGTTCACGCAGGCCGCCAGGCGCTGGCTGAGCAGGGCGCGCGCCAGGCGCTGGGCCACCGCACGCGTGGGCGCGGTGACCAGCACCACCATGACGCGGCTCATCGCACTGTGGTAATCATCGCATCTCCCCCCTACTCATGCTGGGCTGCCCGCAGCAGCGCATAGCGCTCCTTCGCCACTTTAGCCTCCGGCACCGGCTCTTTGGCCATGCGGGCATAGATCTTGAGGGCCTCAGGAATCCGGTTCTGTCGCTCCAGCACCTTGGCCATCGCCAGCTGGGCGCGCACCTGCCAAGGCGGCTGCTCGATCGCCTGATACCACTGCAGCGCCCGCTCGTAGTCCTGGCCCTCTTCAAAACACGAGGCGCTGCGGTAGGCAGCTTCGCTTTGTAAGGCCGGCAGCGCGCGGCCTGCAGCATCATACCACCGCAGGGCAGCTGCGTAATCCCGCTCGCGCGAGGCCTGATCGCCCAGGCGTAGTGCTAGTTTGGCGCGCTGGCCGCGCGGGAGATTTTCGGTCTCATACCAGCCCTCGATTTGCGCCCGCAGGCTCTGCCCTAAGCGCTCCCGGCTGCGCATCTCTGCCAAGAGCAAGCGCGCATCCAGCGCTTCCTCGCTGGAGGCCGCATGCTTGAGAGTCTCTTGGCAAAGCCGCCGGGCCGAGGCTTCCTCGCCTTCTTCCAAGACAAAGAGCGCTTCATAGTAGGCTGCCCGCGCGGCCACCGTGGAGTGCGGCCGCTGTCGGCGGATGTGGCCCAGCAGCGCCCGGGCCAGACCTTGCTCTCGCTGCGTCATGTAGGCGACCACGAGGGCTAAGCGCGCGTCATCGGCCACCGACGACTGGTCCGAGGCCATCACCTGGCGAAAGAGCGCGATCGCCTCATCCAGCCGGCCGTTCTGCAGCTTCAGCCGGCCCAGTTGGAGTTGGGCATGCGCGGTGAGCCCAGGCTCCTGGCTGCTGCGCATGGCGCTCTCGTAGCGCGCTTGCGCACCGGGCAGATCGCCCTGGAACAGCGCCAAATCGCCCAGGCCCGCAAGGGCTGCGGCTCGAAGCTGCGGGGCTGAGGAGCCTGACACCTGCTCATAAAGCCGCCGGGCCTCTGCGACATCTCCTTCCATGAGGCTCACCCCGGCCAACTGTAAGTCCACGCGCGCCTGGGCAGCATCATCGCTGGCCTTGCCTCGCCATTGCTCGAGCAGCGCGCGGGCGGAGGGCACCTGGCCCCGCTGCTGCTCCAAATCAGCCAGCACCAGGCTGCTTTCAAACGCCAGCGCATGTGTCGCATGCGCCTCGACGATGTCGCGAAAGCGCGTGCGGGCGTCCTCGCTGCGACCCAACTGCTGCAAGCAGTGCCCCTCGGCAAATAAGGCTTCCACTTGGTATTCAGGGGTCGTGGCCAATTGACGGTAGGTCGCTAGGGCTTGGACGCTCTCTTCGCAGCGGCCCAGTTGGTACGAAGACCAGCCCACCCCAAAATGGCCGAACGTGCTCCAGTTCGAGGGCTGGCTCGCGTTGACAGCGCGGCGGTAGGCTGCCATCGCCTCATCGTAGCGCTTGAGCCCATTGAGCGCCTCGCCGAGGTAAAAGGCCGCCTGGGCCGCTTGCCTGGTCTGCGCCTGCCGATGCACATAGGGAATCAGCAGCGTCACGGCATCATCAAACCGCCGGCTCTGCAAGTAGCAGTACGCCTCAAAGAGCACCGCATCCACCGCCTGCGCCGAGAGCGGAAACCGGCGCGCCACCTCGCGGAAATGCGTGATCGCCGAGGGGTAGGCCTGCTGCTGCATGTAAATCATCCCTAAGGCCAGCTCGGCCTGGGGGGTCCACGTCGTGTTGGGATATTGCTCCAGCAGCTGCTGGTAGACCCGCTTCGCCCGGCCGATGTCCTCGGCCTTACGGCTGATCTCTGCTTCCCAATACAGCGCCTCGGGCCACAACGCGTGGCCGGTGGCAAGCCGCTTCTTCAGCCCCTCCATCACTTGCAGGGCTTCCACGCCGCGCTGCAGCCGATCAAAGCTCAGGGCCAGCCACAGCGAGACCCGCACGCCCTCCGGCGCCTGCGGATATTGCTTCAAGAATTCCTGCGCCAGCGCAGCCACCAGAGGAAAATCCTCGCGCAAAAACGCGCGTTGGATAGAGACGTAGTTACCGGACACCTCCGCCGCCTGGACTGGCCGCGGCGCGAGCCACACGCTCAGCAGTAAGAGCCCAGCCACGCACGCACGCGCACGAGGGGTCATGGGGCCTGCACGCGGGGTCCTTGCAACAGCGGCTTCAGGAATTGGCCGGTCCATGATCCCGGGGTCGCCGCGACCTCTTCCGGCGTGCCGCAGGCCACCAGTTGCCCGCCGCCGGCGCCGCCCTCAGGCCCCAGGTCGATGAGATAATCCGCAGTTTTGATGACCTCGAGGTTGTGTTCGATCACGATGACGGTGTTGCCATGATCCACGAGCTGATGCAGCACTCCGAGCAACCGTTCGATATCTGCAAAGTGCAGGCCGGTGGTGGGCTCATCCAGCAGATACAGCGTCCGGCCGGTGGCGCGGCGCGAGAGCTCTTTGGAGAGCTTGATCCGCTGCGCCTCCCCACCCGAGAGCGTCGTGGCCGACTGCCCCAGCTCCAGATAGTCCAGTCCGACGTCCTTGATGGTGGCCAACTTCTGGGCGATCGCCGGCACCGCCTGAAACACCTCCAGCGCCTCTTCCACGGTCATGCCAAGCACGTCGGCGATGGAGCGGCCCTTATAGGCGACCTCCAGCGTTTGCTCGTTGAACCGCTGCC
>JAGVGS010000172.1 GCA_020057015.1 Candidatus Omnitrophota bacterium
CAGGGCGGGCTGGCGGCGTGGCCGGCGTGGGCCGGGCTGCCGGTGGTGATCGGTCTGGGCCTGGCGGCTTATGTCGGCGCGTGCCGCCTCTGTCATGTGCAGGAACTCGCTCGGGTGACCCAATGGCTCAGCAGCAGCACCTTCGCACGCCGCTGGATCGGCAAGTAAGCCACCTGCCGGATCAGCCCGGCATCTATCAATTTTTTGACGCGCAAGGCCAACTGCTCTACGTGGGCAAGGCGCTGAGCTTGCGCAAGCGCGTGGCCTCCTACTTTCGGGCACCATCGCAGCTGGGCGCGCGCATCGCCAAGATGATGGCTGCGGTGGCACGTTTGGAGATCCAGGTCACCACCTCAGAAGCCGAGGCGCTACTGCTCGAAGCGCAGCTCATCAAGGCCTGCAAGCCGCGCCACAACGTGCTCTTTAGCGATGACAAGATGTACCCGATGCTCAAGCTCACCCACGAACCCTATCCCCGCCTGGTGGTGGCCCGGCGCCGGGCAGCCGATGGGGCCCGCTACTACGGCCCCTACACCGAGCCGGCCCTGATGCATGAGGCGGTCCAATTTTTGCGGCGCGTGTTCCCGTTGCGCACGTGCCGGCGATTTCCCAAGAGCCCCTGCCTGGAATACCATCTGGGGCAATGCCTCGCCCCGTGCGTGCAGTTCATTCGGCAGCCGGCGTACGATCGCATCGTGGAGGACCTGGCCGCGTTTCTCGAGGGCAAGCGCGACCGGCTGCTGCGGGACCTCTCGCGGCGCATGCAGCGCGCGGCGCGTGATCAGCAGTTTGAGGAAGCCGCCCGTCTGCGCAACCAGATCCAGGCGCTGACCTCGGTCATCGTCGCGAAGGCCCGGTCCCTGACCGCCGGGCCGCTTGAGCAGCTGCAAGGGGCCCTCAAGCTGGCCCAGTTGCCGCGGCGCATCGAGGCATTTGATATCTCGAATCTCTTCGGCGATCAGGCGGTGGGGTCAATGGTCGTGTTTCGCGAGGGCAAGCCGTATAAGGCCCATTACCGGCACTTCCGCATCAAAACGGTGCAGGGTATCGATGATTACCAGATGATGCGCGAAGTGGTGCGCCGGCGCTACAGCGGCACGCTGGCCGCGCAGCTGCCGCTGCCGGATCTGGTTCTCGTCGATGGCGGTAAGGGCCAGCTCGCCGCGGCGTGCGGGCAGCTGGAAGCGCTCGCGCTCAAGATCCCGGCGATCGGCCTGGCCAAGCGCTTTGAGCACATCGTGACCCCGGAGCAAGAGGCGCCGATCGTGCTGTTGCCGACCTCCCCGGTGCTGCATCTTATCCAGCATGTGCGCGATGAAGCCCACCGGTTTGCGATCACGCACCATCGGCAGCTGCGCCAGGCCACGGTGCGCCGCTCCGTGCTGGATGACATCGCGGGGATCGGCCCCCGGCGCAAGGTGGCACTGCTGCGCGCCTTCGGCTCGCTGAAGGCGCTGGCCGTCAGCTCGACCGAAGAGATCGCGCATCGGGGGCAGCTCCCGCTGCGCGTGGCCGCGCGCATTCGTGAGCGCTTGCAGTGACAGGAGGGAGGTGGAGATGCGCGATGGCCCGCCGCGGCGTGCCCCGCACCGCGTGACCCTGGCTGGGATTTCCCAAGCCGCTTGGGAGCAGCTGAGCGACTTCCAGCAGCGGGTGTACCGCGCGACGCGCGCCATTCCCCGCGGCCAGACCCGTTCCTATCAATGGGTCGCCCGCCGTATCGGCCAACCCCGGGCCGCGCGCGCGGTCGGCCAAGCGCTGCACGTGAACCCTCTCGCCCCCCACATTCCTTGCCACCGCGTCCTCTGCGCCGACGGGCGGCTCGGCGGCTTTGCCGGCGGCCTGCGCAAGAAGCGCTCGCTGTTGCGCGCCGAAGGCGCGTGGCCCCCTGCTAAGACCGCATAAATCCGCGTAGGCTTTGTCAGCGCTTGACACCCTCAGGTATACTTTCAGCAGGTTGTAACAAGAGGGTGTCCATGCGGCCCGCGGTATCACAAAAACCGGCCATCAGTCCAGAGCAGAGCGTCGAGTATCGGCTGGCGCTGGCTTTCGGCTTCATGGTGTTTATTCCGGTAGTGGTCATCTGGGCGATCACGAAGGGCCTCAGCCGCGAGATCGGGATTGCGGTGATTGTGGGCTCCGCGTTCGTGGGGTTTTACGGCATCGTGCGCCCCATGCTGCGCTCGGTGCTGAAGATCGCCGAACGCGTCAGGGCGGTGACCGCCGGGCATCGCGCGGAAGCGATCGAGGTGAAGGACCAGAACGAAATCGGCGAGCTCGCGCGCGCCTTCAACAAGATCACCTTTGACCTGGAACACAAGATCGAAGAGCTCGAGTCTTCCCGGCAGCTCGTCAAGAAGCTGCTCTCGCGCATCGGCACGGCCATCGTCTCCTATGAAGGCATCGACAACTTGCTCACCCTGATCGTGGAGAACGCGACCGCGGCGCTCGAGGCGCAGGGCGGCAGCCTGATGCTGGTGGACGGCCAGAAGCAAGAGCTCTACGTCAAGGCCGCCTGGTCGACGAGCGGGCCGGTGGCGCTGGCCGATCTCTCCAAGCTGCGCATGAAGGTGGGGGAAGGCGCGGTGGGCTTGGTGGCCAAGGACGGTCAGTCGCTGCGTACGCGGGGCAGTGCTGCCCTGCTGGGTCTGACCAACGGCCGGGCAGCGGAGGAGGGGATGATCCTCAGCGTCCCGCTACGGCTGCGCGATACGGCGATCGGCGTCATTAGCGTCTACCGCGAGCAGGCGCACAAGTCTTTCGTCGACGACGACGAAATGCTGCTGGCCAGCATCGGCTCCCAGATGGCGGTGGCGATTGAGAACTACCGCCTGAACATGGACGTCGAGCGCACCTACCTCGAGACGGTCCTGACTCTGGCCTTGGCGGTGGAAGCCAAGGACCCCTACAGCGCGGGGCATTCGAAGCGCGTGGGCTACTACGCGGCCAAGATCGCCGAGAAAATGGGCTTGGACGCCGAGATGCAGCGCATCCTCAGCGATGCCGGTGTGCTGCACGATATCGGCAAGATCGGCATCAAAGATGAGATCCTCCTCAAGCCCAGCCCCTTGAATGAGGACGAGCAGAAAATCATGCAGCAGCACCCCATCATCGGCGAGGCCATTGTGAAGCCGGTGCGCTCGCTGCAGAAGGTGGTGGGCTTCATTCGCCATCACCACGAATGGATGGATGGCAGCGGCTACCCCGGCGGGCTCAAGGGCGAGCAGATCCCGCTGGGGGCGCGCATCCTCTCGGTGGCCGATGTCTACGATTCGCTGGTGACCGATCGCCCCTACCGCAAGCGCATCCCGATCGAGGAGGCCAAGGCCGAGCTGCAGCGCCAGGCCGGCAGCCACCTCGATCCGCAGGCGGTGGACGCCTTCTTCAAGGTCTTGGAAGACAAGGAGCTGCGCCGCACCACGGCACCTGCTTGACCCCGCTCGTATGGGAGCTGTTCGGACACTCTGCGTTGTCCTCCTCAATCTTCCGTGCTAGACTAACGTTTCCATGGCCACCACCCCTCCCGAGCAATTGGTCGACGTCCGCCATCGCCTGAGCGCGGTGCAGCAGCGTTGGACCGAGCTCCGGAGGTATCTTTGACCTGGCGGCCCTGACCGCGAAGATCGACGAGATCGAGCGGGCGATGGCCCAAGGGGATTTCTGGGCTGACCAAGACCGCGCCAACCGCACCATCCAGACGCTCAAAGCCCTCAAATCGCAGTGCACCCCCGTCGAGCAGTGTGAGCAGGCTCTCAAGGACTTAACCGAGCTGCTGGGCATGACCGCTGAGGAGGACCAGGCTTCCATCGCGCAGCTCAGCCAGGAGCTGGCCGGGCTGGAGCGCCGCGTGGCGGATCTGGAAGTGCGGCGGCTCTTGGGCGGTGATGTGGACAGCAAGCATGCGATCTTGGCCGTGCACTCCGGCGCCGGCGGCACCGAATCGTGCGATTGGGCGCAGATGCTCTTTCGGATGTACCGCCGCTGGGCCGAAGAGCGCGGCTTCAGCGCGGAAATCATCGACCTCACCCCAGGGGAAGAGGCCGGCATCAAGGGGGCCACCCTCATCGTCAAAGGCCCCTACGCCTATGGCTACTTGCAGGCCGAAGAAGGGGTGCACCGGCTGGTGCGCCTCTCGCCCTTCGATGCCAATAAGCGGCGGCACACCTCGTTTGTGTCGGTGGACGTCGTCCCGGAGTCCGATGAGGACGCGCCGGTGGAAATCAACGAGGGCGACTTGCGCATCGACGTGTTTCGCTCGGGCGGCAAGGGCGGCCAGTCGGTGAACACGACCGATTCGGCGGTGCGCATCACGCACGTGCCCACCAACACCGTGGTGCAGTGCCAAGATGAGCGCTCACAGCTGCAGAACAAGGCCAAGGCCATGCACGTGCTGAAAGCGCGCCTGGCGGACTTGGAGCGGCGCAAGCGCGAAGAGCAGGCGGCGAAGGAGTACCAGGCCAAACAGAAGATCGAATGGGGCTCGCAGATTCGCTCCTACGTGCTGCACCCTTATACCATGGTCAAGGATCATCGCACCGACCACGAGACCGGCAACGCGCAGGCGGTGCTCGAGGGCAAGCTCGACCCATTCATCGAAGCCTATTTGAAGTGGAAGGCAAGTAGATCATAATGTACTTTTTGATCATTATGACCTATTCAGGTATACTTGAATGCGAGGGGGGTGGCTCATGACAACGCGCGTAAGTGTAGCAGAGGCCAAGCGCCACTTTGCCGATCTGTTGGGTCGGGTGGCTTATGGCAAAGAGCGGGTGCTCATTATGCGGCGCAGCAAGCCCATGGCAGTGCTTGTGCCACCGGAAGAGCTGAAGGGCAAGATGCATTTGGCCGATGCGCGGGGCTGGCTGGAGGCGGGGGATTCCTACTTTGGTCGGATGGATCAGATCGTGGCCGAGCGCTCGAAGCACCACCCCCGCACCTTGAACCGCTAACCATTCGGCGATGTATCTCTTGGATACCAGCACGCTCAGTGAGCTGATCAAGCGGCGCCCCAATACCGCATTGATTGAGCGATTGCGCGCCCAGCCGGCTGAGGCCCTGCTCACGTCTGCGATTTGCGTGATGGAGCTGCGCTATGGGGCCTGGCTGCGGCCAGATCATGAGGTCTTCTGGCGGCGGCTTCAGCAAGAGCTGCTGACGCGCGTGCGCGTGATTAGCTTTGGGGAACCAGAGGCGTTGGCAGCCGGGGAACTGCTGGCCCATCTCAAGAGGACGGGTCGACCCGTGGGAGTGGAAGACGTCTTAATCGGCGCGACCGCGCGAACGCACAATCTGATCGTGGTGACGCACAATCTGAAGCATTTCACTCCCTTGCCGGGCGTCCGCAGCGAGGATTGGTTGGTAGTATGAGCGCTGGGCCGGCCGCGCTCGAGGGCAAGCTCGACCCCTTCATCGAGGCCTACCTGAAATGGAAAGCAGGGCAGCAGCTTAATGGTTAACTGGGTGCTGCAGAAAGTCATCGGCACGCACCATGAGTGGTGGCGTACGCAGAATTGACATATATATGCCTATATGCTATATTCGAGGCGGAGGTGATGCGGGATGAAACGGACGATGATCTTTTTGCCCAGCGTAATGCACCAAGGGCTCAAGCGCCTGGCGGTGGAGCGCGAGCGCTCCGTAGCTGAGCTCATCCGTGAAGCGGTTGTGCGGACCTACCGGGAGGACCTGGAAGACATCCAGGATGCCGAGCACGAATTGGCGAAGTACAAAAAGGGCCTCGAGTACGCGCTCTACCGCGCCAAACGACTTAAAGGATAACCGTGTCCCACCGTGTCAACCTGAGCCCGCGCGCGAAGCGTGAACTCGATCGCGCGTCTCACGTACTCTTCCGAAAGCTGGATAGCGCGATTTGGGCGCTCCGTGATGATCCGCGTCCAAGTGGGTGCGTCAAACTCAAGGGGCCTATTTATCGAATTCGGGTCGGACGCTGGCGTGTGATCTATGCGGTATTCGATCGAGACCAACTGGTGTTGATCCTCAAAGTTGCCCAGCGCAGCGAGCAGACCTATAGAGACCTGGCTGACCTGTAACATGAGTCCGTTCATGGAAGCGTATTTGAAGTGGAAAGTGCAGGGCAGCGGTAAGCGATAAGCAGTAGGCGGTAGATAGTCGGCAGTAAGCGATAGGTGGTGAGCGGTGAGCAATCGGCCGTTGCTAGGAGTGCACATACTCGGATCGTTTGCGATCCTAGCTGGCAGCGCTATAACTGTTTTTTCTGTTTGGTTGATAGCGTCCTCTTTGCGATTGGGGATGTTGGAACCGTCCAAAGGAGGCATAGCGGACTTACTGTTTGTTATGACGGGACTGCTCATATGCGCTTTCGGAGTATTCTCTATTGCGGTCGGGCGAGGGATGTTGAGAATGCGCGAGTGGGCTCGCCGAGCATTCATTGCGCTTACAGTCTGCTCGATGTTTGGCTCGATCTGGCTCGTCGCCAACGGAGGATTTCACTCAGCTCATCGGCCTTCTCCGCAGGAGCTACTCCAAGTGCTGCTGGCCTGTTCTCCCATCATCTTTCTCGAGTTCATCCTTCCCCATCTACTTGCAGTGCTCTACCTGTTGCGATCGACTGTGCGGGCGCAGTTTCGAGGTGGGCATGGTTAACTGGGTGCTCCAGAAAATCATCGGCACGCACCACGAGCGAGCGCGCAAACGCCTGTGGCCTACCGTAGAGCAGATCAACCGGCTGGAGCCGGCGATCGAGAAACTCACGGATCAGCAGCTGCGCACCAAGACCGAGGAGCTGCGCGAGCGCCTCAAGCAGCGCCTGAGCGCGCATAAGTTCCTGAGCCCGGCGGATGCTGAGTGGTACGAACGTCCGCACGATGAGCGCATCGAGTTGAAAAAAGAGCGCCGCAAGACGCAGCAGGCGGCCCTCGATGAGATCCTTCCCGAGGCGTTTGCCGTGGTGCGCGAGGCCGGGCGCCGGGTGCTGAAGATGCGCCATTTCGACGTGCAGCTGATGGGCGGCCTGGTGCTGCACGAGGGCAAGATCGCCGAGATGACGACCGGCGAAGGCAAGACGCTCGTGGCCACGCTGCCCGCCTATCTCAATGCCCTCACCGGCCGCGGGGTGCACATCGTGACCGTGAATGACTACCTTGCCCGGCGCGATGCGCGCTGGATGGGCCCGCTCTACCACGCGCTGGGCCTGACGGTGGGGATTATCCAAGGGGTCGACCCGGCCGAGCGCCGCAGCGAAGAGTCACTCTCCTTTCGCTACGACCCGACGTGGACCCAAGCCAGCGAGCGCTTCCTCCACTTGCGGCCCGTGGTGCGCCGCGAGGCCTACCAAGCCGACATCACCTACGGCCAGAACAACGAGTTCGGCTTTGACTACCTGCGCGACAACATGCGCTTTCGCCTGGAGGATCTCTCCCAGGGCGAGTACCATTTTGCGATCGTGGACGAAGTCGACAGCATCCTGGTCGATGAGGCGCGCACGCCGCTGATCATCTCCGGCCCGGCGGAGGAATCGACCGATCTCTACTACAAGCTGGATAAGCTGGTGCCTAAGCTGGCCAAGGGTGAGGACTACGAAGTGGATGAAAAAGAGCATGCGGTCAGCCTCACCGAGCCGGGCATCAAGCACGCCGAGGAGCTGCTGGGCGTCGGCAATCTCTATGATGAGATGAACATGCGCCTGGTGCACCACATTCACCAGGCCCTGCGGGCGCATGAACTGTATCGCCGCGACGTCGAGTACATGATCAAGGATGGCGAGATCATCATCGTCGATGAGTTTACCGGGCGGCTCATGCCCGGCCGGCGCTGGAGCGATGGGCTGCACCAGGCGATCGAGGCCAAGGAAAACGTGCATATCCGCCAGGAGAACCAGACACTGGCCTCGGTCACCTTCCAGAACTACTTCCGCATGTACGAAAAGCTTGCGGGCATGACCGGCACCGCCTCGACCGAGGCGCAGGAATTCAGCTCGATCTATCATCTCGATGTGCTGGCGGTGCCCACGAACCAGGCGCTGTGCCGCAAGAGCTTCCCCGATGTCGTCTATAAGACCGAAGAAGAGAAATTCCTCGCGGTCGTGCAGGAAATCGCCTCCTTGCACCGCGCGGGCCAACCGGTGCTGATCGGCACCATCTCCATCGAAAAGTCCGAGCGGCTCTCGAAAGCCTTGCGCGAGCCAGGCCCGCTGCTCAAGCGCCTGATGTCAGCCTCCCAGATGGCCTTGAACGACCTCAAGAAGGAGGGCGGCAGCTTGCCCGCCGACCTGCGCTCGGCCTTGGAGCAGGGCTGGTCGCGGCCCGCGATGATCACCGAACAACAGGCCGAGGAGTGGCTGCCCAAGATCAAGGCGGCAGCGCCGAAATCAGTGCTGGTCTTCCGCGGGGAGGATACGTTACGCCTGGTGCAGACGATTGAGACCGTGAAAGCCGGCCTGCCGCACAACGTGCTCAATGCCAAGCACCACGAGCGCGAGGCGCACATCATCGCCCAGGCCGGGCGTAAAGGCGCGGTGACGATTGCCACCAATATGGCCGGCCGCGGCACCGACATTCTGCTCGGCGGCAACCCGGACGCGCTGGCGGAGGATACGCTGCGCCTCGAGCGCGAAAAACGCGAGGCCGATGTGCCGCCGGAGGAAGCTCAGGCGGTGCTCGAGCGCTTCAAGCAGGTGTGTGCCCAAGAGCATGAAGCGGTCGTGACAGCCGGCGGCTTGCATGTGTTGGGCACCGAGCGCCATGAGGCGCGCCGGATCGACAACCAGTTGCGCGGCCGCTCGGGCCGCCAGGGCGATCCTGGGTCCTCGCGGTTTTACCTCTCGCTGCAGGATGACCTCATGCGTATCTTCGGCTCCGACCGCATCGCGAAGATGATGGAGCTGCCTTGGTTTCAATGGGAAGAAGGCCTCCCCATCGAGCATGGCATGGTGACTAAAGCGATCGAGACCGCGCAAAAGCGCGTCGAGGGGCATAACTTTGATATTCGTAAGCAATTGCTCGAGTACGACAATACGATGAACCGCCAGCGTGAAGTCATCTACGAGCAGCGCCGGCGCATCCTGGAAGGCGTGGACTTAGCCGGTCTGGTGCAGACCACCATCGCCGATGTGGTCGATGGCCTCATCGGCGTCTTCGCGGCCAAGGAGGCTCATGCGGATGCGTGGGATCTCGCGGGCCTGCGCGAGACCGTGCAGCGGCAGTTTGGGGTGGCTCTCAGCGAGGAGGATCTCAAGGGCGATCGCGAGGCGCTGGCAGAGCAATGGATCAAGGCCTTCGACCAGGCGTATGTAGCGAAGCGCGCCGCGATCGGGCCGCCGCTCATGGCGCAGCTGGAGCGTACGGTGCTGCTGTCGATCATGGACGCGAAGTGGAAAGATCATCTCTACATGATGGATGCGCTGCGCGAGGGCATTCATCTGCGCGCCTACGGCCAGCGCGACCCGCTCGTCGAGTACCAGCGCGAAGGCTACCGGATGTTCCAGGACATGACCGAAACGATCAAAGGCGATTCACTGGCCATGCTCTTGCGGGTGCAGCCCGTGGCCGAAGCGCGGCCGGTGAGCGTCTTTGCGCGCACCCCGATGCAGGAATCGCACCCCGAGGCACCTGCCGCTACCGCGACGATGCCACCCGAAGCCGCGGCCGGGCCCTTGCCGGATTTCGGTGTCGGCCCAACACCGCCTATCCCAGGCCGTCGGCCCCTTACCGCGGCGGCCGTCACCCCAATCCAGCATGAGGGCCCGAAGGTGGGCCGCAACGATCCCTGCCCGTGCGGCAGCAACGTGAAATTCAAAAAGTGCCACGGCAAATAGGACCCCCGCAGATGCCTTTTCGCACCGTCAGGCAACTGAGCGCTCTGGGCGCCATGGGCGGCGCGGTGAATGCTGCGCTGGCGTTCACCGGCGTGCCGATACTGGGCGGGGCCACGCATTTTGAATGGCATATTATTCTGGCGGGTGCGTGCCACGGCGCGCTGCTGGCTGGCATCGCGGGGGCCACCGCTGCGCTGCTGCAAGCACAGCCGCTCTGGCAGCGCTGGCTGGCCGCCCCAGTCGTCGGCTGGGTCGCCGGCTGGCTCTCCTGGGTGCCGATGCAGCTGTCCATCCACTCGCGCGGCGTACTGGGCACGCTGAGCTGGCCTTTTGCCGATTCCCTCAGCCAGGCGCTCATCGGCCCGCTGCGCTCGTTCGGGCTGGTGAGCTTGCTGCTTTACGGCGGCTTGGCGCTGAGCTGGTGGGGAGCGATCATGAGCCGGCCGGTGGGCTTAAGTCTAGGCGTCATCAGCGGGGTGGCAGGTTCACTGTGGTTCTGGTGCGGTGTCGGCAGCTGGCCGGCAGCGCTGATCCATGGCGCGATCTGGGGTGCTCTGGTGGGTTTCGGTCTCTGGCGGTCGCAGGAGGCCGCGCGTTGATCCAGCCTGTGCGTATGAAGGCGCTCTCGGCCTGGGTGTGGGTGCCGGCGAGCGCGACCCTCTTGATTCTCGCTTACCCGTTGTTCAACCAGCCGTGGTGCGCCTGGGTCGCACTCATCCCCTGGCTGCTCGGCCTGCGCGGCCGCCGGCTCAGCGCGGCGTTTGGCCTCTCGTTCCTCGTCGGGCTGTTCTTTTTCCTCGGTTCGCTGCCCTGGCTCATCTATGTGACGGCATTGGGCTGGGTGTTACTCTCCCTGGTGCTGGCGAGTTTCTTTGGCGTCTTCGGCGCGCTGGCGGCCTGGGGCACGTCTCGCTCGCCGCAGCAGACGGCGGCGCGCTGGCTGGGGTTGCCGGCACTGTGGGTGGCGCTGGAATATACGCGCAGCCACCTGTTCTCAGGCTTTGGATGGAACCCGCTGGGCTATTCCCAAACACCGTGGCTGCCGGTCATTCAGGTGGCCGATGTCACCGGGGCGTGGGGCGTGTCGTTCGCGCTCGTGCTGGCCAACCTGTTGTTCGCCGAGGCACTGGCGGGCCCAAGCTCCAGTGTGCGGCGTCTGCGCGCCGGCCTGCTGGGCGTGTTGTTGGCCGGCGGGTTGTGGGGCTACGGCGCGTGGCGGCTGCACGCCGTGCAAGCCGCATCCCTGCTCGCCCCGCGGGTCAGGGTCGCGGTGGTGCAGGGCAATATCCCGCAGAAGGAAAAGTGGGACGACAGCTATCGCGATGTCATCCTGCGGCGCTACGAGCAGTGGACGCGCGAGGCAGCGGCCACGCACCCGCAGCTGATTGTCTGGCCCGAGACCTCGGTGCCGGATTATCTTTGGCTCGATGAGGAGGTCACGCAGCGGATGATCGCGCTGGCGCGCGAGGGGCAAATCCCGTTGCTGGTGGGCGCGCCCATGGGCACCCTCGAGCAGGGTGCTTGGCGCACCACCAACAGCGCAGCCCTGCTGGATCCTCAAGGCGTGCTCACGCAGCACTACGATAAGCTGCGGCTCGTCCCATTCGGCGAATTTGTGCCTGCGGAGCCGCTGCTGCCGTGGGTGCGTGAGATGCTGCCGACCATCGGGTATTTTGCGCCGGGGCGAGACTTCACGGTGTTTCGGGCCCAGGGGCTGCCGGCCTTCAGCGTGCTGATTTGCTTCGAGGACATTTTTGCCAACCTGGCGCGCGCGTTCGTGCGGCAGGGGGCGCAATTCCTGCTGGTGATCACCAATGACGCGTGGTTCGGCCCCACGGGGGCGGCGTACCAGCATGCCCAGGCCTCGCTGTTGCGCAGTGTCGAGCTGCGCGTGCCGGTGGCGCGCGCCGGCAATACCGGCTGGTCAGGCTGCCTGAGTGCCACAGGCGAAACGCTCGGGGTGGTGCGCGATGCCCAGGGTAAAGAGCTCTTCGTGCCCGGCACGGTCACGTGCGACCTGCCGCTGCCGGCGGTGTGGAGCCTCTATCGCCTCTGGGGCGACTGGTGGGCCTATCTGTGCCTCCTCATCAGCTGCTTGTGGCTTGGATGGCTGAAGCGTCGTAGCTGACGTATAATAAAGAATTCCCATGTCTCAAGCAGAAAACGACCAAACCCAGTCCCGGCGCGACAAGCTGGCAGCCCTGCGGCAGCAGGGGATTCAGCCCTATGGCGCGGCGTACCCGAAGCCCCAATCCATTCAGGCGCTGGTGGCGGGCTTTGCCGAAGGGCAGGCGGTCAGCACGGCTGGGCGGCTGATGGCCAAGCGCACCATGGGCAAGATGAGCTTTGCCGATCTGCGCGACGCCAGCGGGAAGATTCAGATCAGCCTCAAGCAAGATCGCTTGGGCGAGGCGGTGCTTCAACTCTTCCACAGCCTGGATCTGGGCGATATCGTCGGCGTGGCGGGAGGGCTGTTTAAGACCCGCACCGGCGAAGTGACGGTGCAGGTGGATGAGCTGACCATCCTGGCCAAGGCGCTGCGTCCGATGCCCGAGAAGTGGCACGGGCTCAAGGATGTGGAGATCCGATACCGCCGGCGCTATCTCGACCTGATCGCCAACGAGCCGGTACGCCAGGTCTTTTTGAAGCGCGCCCAACTGATTAGCAGCCTGCGCCGCACGCTGGAGGGCCGGGGGTTCATGGAGGTGGAGACCCCGATGATGCATCCGCTAGCCGGCGGGGCGGCGGGCGAGCCCTTCGTGACGCACCACCATGCGCTCGACGTAGATTTGTATATGCGCCTCGCCCCGGAGCTGTACCTCAAGCAATTGTTGGTGGGAGGGCTCGAGCGCGTGTATGAGCTCAACCGCAGCTTTCGCAACGAAGGGCTCTCCACGCGGCATAATCCCGAGTTCACGATGTTGGAGGCGTACCAGGCCTACGGCGACTGCGCGGCCATGATGGAGTTGGTGGAAGCGCTCATCAAACAGGCGGCGCAGGACGTGCTGGGGACGTTGCAATTTACCTACCAAGGGCAGGCGATTGACCTCTCGGTGGCGCCTTGGCCGCGGCTCTCGTTTGCCGACACCCTCGCTAAGCTGGGCCTGCCGCCGGGCTCATCGCCTGAGCAGATCCAGCGGGTGCTGCAAGAGAAGAAGGGCATCAAGCTCAAGGAGCTGACGCGCTCGCAGCTGGTGCGGCTGGTCGAGGAGCTGTTTGAGCCCAAAACGCATAACGCGCCGCTGTTCGTGGTCGACTTCTGGACCGAGCTCTCACCCCTGGCCAAAGCCAAGACGGATAATCCGCTGGTGGCGGATCGCTTTGAGCTCTTCATGGGCGGCATGGAAGTGGCCAACGCGTATTCTGAGCTGAACGACCCCATCGAGCAGCGCAAGCGCTTTGAGGCCCAATTGGCCGCGCACGGCCCCCAGGCAGGGGATAAACGCATCGACGAGGATTTCGTAGAAGCCCTCGAGTACGGCATGCCGCCGGCCGGCGGCCTGGGTGTCGGCATCGATCGCCTGGCGATGCTGCTGCTCGACCAGCCCTCGATCAAGGATGTGGTCCTCTTTCCGCTGCTGAAGCCCTCCCAGGGGACTCCCGAGGGGCCGGGCGCCTGATGCGCTACGAGCTGTGGCTGGGGATTCGCTATTTGTTCGCCAAGCGACGCGAGAAATTCATCTCCATCATTGCCTTCTTGTCGATCGGCGGGGTGACGCTGGGGGTCGCGGCCTTGATCGTGGTGCTCGCGGTGATGACCGGCTTTGACCGCGAAATTACTGAGAAGCTTGTGGGCACCAACGCGCATGTGGTGGTCGATGCGCCCGCCGGCATCCGCGACGTGGAGCAGGTGATCGCGCGCATCCGCCCGTTCGCGCACGTCACCGGTGTCAGCCCTTATGTGGCCGGCCAGGCGATCCTGCGGCTGCCGGACCAGGCCTTCGGGGTGCTGGTGCGCGGCATCGATGTGGCGCGCGAGGCGACCGTCAGCCAGTTCGGCGAGTACCTCGTGTTCGGGCGCTTGCCGCAAGCGCCGGAGGAGGTGCTCATCGGCACCGAGCTGAGTGCCTTTATCGGCGTCTCGCCCGGCGAGCTGCTGAATCTCATCAGCTCGGCCGATGGCAAGACGCATACTTTCAAAGTCAGCGGGCTGTTTCGCTCGGGGATGTATGAGTACGACTCCAATCTCATCGTTATCCAGCTGGGCAAGGCGCAGCAGCTCTATCAACTGGCCGATACGGTCACCGGCATCGGGGTCAAGCTCGATCGCCTCGAGCATGCGGAGGATCTGCGCAGCGTGATCCAAGAGGTGCTGGGCACAGCGTTTCGGGTGCGGACGTGGATGGACTTAAACCCCGCGTTGTTCGGCGCGCTGCGGGTGGAGAAGACGGTGATGTTCATCATCCTCGCCCTCATCATCGTGGTGGCGGCGCTGAACATCCTCTCCATGCTGATCATGATGGTGATGGAAAAGACCAAGGATATCGGCATCCTGCGGGCGCTGGGGGCGACGCGCACCTCGGTGGCCCTGTTGTTTTTGTTGCAGGGCGCGGTGATCGGCCTGCTGGGCACCGGCCTGGGGATAGCCGGCGGCTTTGCCCTGGCGCAGAACCTCAACGACATCATGCAGTGGCTGGAACAGACCTTCGGCATTTCACTCTTTCCGCCGACGGTGTATTACTTGGACCACATCCCGACTCAGATCAACAGCCTCGATGTCGCCTATATCGCCGGGGTGGCCTTCTTGCTGACCACGCTGGCCGGCACGTACGCGGCGTTCCGCGCGGCCCGCTTGGCCCCGGTCGATGCGCTGCGCTATGAGTAGCGCCCCTCTGTGCGGCGCGTCCTCACGGGCCATCAACCCTGCGTGGCAGGCACCGTGCTCAAACACCTCGCCTGCAGGCTCGGAACTCGCACGGCGCCTCCACTCCGGGTCGATGGCCCATAGGGTGGCGTATGCTCATTGAGGCGAAGCATGTCTCGAAGCGCTACGTCATGGGCAAGGTGCCGCTGCAGGTGCTCAAAGGGGTGTCGCTGAAGATCGAGTCGGGCAGCTGTGTGACGATCATGGGGCCCTCAGGCGCGGGCAAGTCCACGCTGCTGCATCTGCTGGCGGGCCTGGATACGCCCACCAGCGGGGACGTGCTCTGGGAAGGCGAGAAGCTCTCGCGCCTGAGCGATGCGCGGCGGGCGATGGTGCGCAATAAGAAGATCGGCATCGTGTTTCAGTTTTATCATTTGCTGCCGGAGCTGACGGCGCAGGAAAACGTGATGCTGCCCGCCCTGGTCGGCCACGCGGCGCGGAGTAAGCACCTGAAGGCCCGCGCCGAAGGCCTGCTGGAGCAAGTCGGCCTCACAGCACGGCTGCGGCATAAGCCCCGCGAGCTCTCAGGCGGCGAGCAGCAGCGGGTGGCCATCGCCCGCGCGCTCATCAACGAGCCCCAGGCGCTGCTCTGCGATGAGCCGACAGGCAACCTGGACTCGAAGACCGGTGCTGAGGTCATGGACCTGTTGTTTGCGCTGCGCAAGCAGCACCACCTGGGGCTGCTGCTCGTGACGCACCAAGCCAAGCTCGCCGAGCGGGCTGATCAGGCCATCGTCTTGGAAGACGGCAAGATTGTCGAAGCAGAACGGGTAGCAGAGAGGAAGACGCGATGAAGATTTTCTTGAACGGCAAGTTCGTGGAGCAAGCACAGGCCAAGGTGTCAGTGTTCGACCACGGGCTGCTGTATGGCGATGGGGTCTTCGAGGGGATTCGCTCGTACAATGGGCTGATCTTCAAGCTGCACCAGCATATCGACCGGCTCTTCGAGTCGGCGCACACGATCATGCTGAAGATCCCTTACACGAAGCCGCAGCTCGTGGAAGCGGTGAAGGACAGCCTGCGCGTGAACAAGCTGCGCGATGGCTACATCCGCCTCGTGGTGACGCGCGGCGAAGGCGACTTAGGCCTGGACCCGCGCAAGTGCCGCCAGCCGACGACCTTCATCATCGCGGATCGCATCCAACTCTACCCGCCGCAGCTCTACGAGCGGGGGTTGGATATCATCACGGTAGCCACACAGCGCAACGTGCCCGAAGCCCTCAACCCGCAAATCAAATCGCTGAACTACCTCAACAACATCCTGGCGAAGATCGAGGCGATCACCGCCGGGTATGAGGAAGCGATCATGCTCTCGCACTCCGGCTATGTCACCGAATGCACGGGGGAGAATATCTTCCTCGTGAAGGGCAAGCAAGTGATCACGCCTCCGCCGTTTATCGGCGTGCTGCGCGGCATCACGCGCCAGACCGTGATGGAGCTCTCACGCTCCCGCAAGCTCGAAGTGCGCGAAGAGCTGCTCACGCGGCACGATCTCTTCAATGCTGATGAGGTGTTCCTCACGGGCACGGCCGCCGAGATCGTGCCCGTGGTGAAGATTGATGGGCGCACGATCGGCGAAGGCCGCCCCGGCAGCCACACCAAGAAACTGCAGGCGGCGTTCCATCAGCTGACGAAAACATCAGGCGTGCGCTATTGAGTTGTTGGAGGGTGACAAATGGATCGCAGCCAAATTCTTAAGCGGTTAAAATTGCGACACAGTGATTTAGTTGCGCTAAAGGTGAAGTCCTTATTATTATTCGGATCCATTGCCCGTGGGGATTCGGGACCTGATAGCGATGCAGATTTTCTGGTTGAGTTTAACGGACGGGCTAGTTTTGACCAGTACATGAAGCTTAAGTGTTTTCTGGAAGATGAAATTCATAGGCCCGTTGACCTGGTAACGCGTCAGGGGCTGCGTCCGCACATGCGCGCTTATGTCGAACGCGAGGCGGTGCATGTCGCGTGATTTTGGTTTCTTTATCGATGACATGCGCGTCGCTTGCCGCAAAATCATCCGCCACACCAAGGGGTTCAGCCGCGAGAAGTTCTTCAAGGATGACAAGACCTTTGATGCCGTGATGCGCAATTTAGAAATCATCGGCGAAGCAGCCAAGCATATTCCCGAAGGAGTGCGAAAGAAAAACAGTCGCATCGCTTGGAGGAAAATATCCGGCTTACGCGATGTGGTTATTCACGAATATTTTGGCATTGATCATGATATTATCTGGAGCATCCTGATCGAAGAAATCCCCACACTTCTTAAAGAATTGAATGAGATATCCGTTAAATGAGCGTTTCCTGCTTCTTTGCAAGCGAGCCGATGGTCAAGATCGACGGCCGCACAATTGGGGATGGCCGCCCCGGCCCGGTGACCAAGGCCCTGCAAAAGGCGTTCCACGCGCTTACGAAGACCAGCGGCGTCCGTTACTAAACCGGTGCTGATGCAAATTAGTGCTTCATTTCAAAGTGACCTGGCAAGCGGCGCAGTGGCCCTACGCCTTGTCAGTGGAGTGTTGGCTGTTTTGGGTTGCTTTCAATTATGGATTGCGATCAACCCGCGAAAGTATGCGCAGTGGTCATCAGGTTATTGGCCGGGATTGGTGAGGCTAGTTAGGATCTTTTTCATCTATGACATGCTGCTGGGGGATCGCCCTGGTGAAGACCTCCAAAATAAGCGGCTATGGATTCGAGATGCCCGTCGGTTGGGAATAGCGGGAACAGTTATCTGCTGGGTGCTCGCCGCCATCATATGGAGTGTCGCCTAATTTCGCTGATCGGACAAAGTGCCAGGCACTTCTCAGAGTGGAGAAAGCACCGAGTATTTCGTGGAGCAGGACCGCTGAAGACGAGAAAACAGCGCATATTTGCACTGATCACGCTGCTCATAGCGGCCGGAGCGGGTTTTCTTGTCTTGGTGCCTCATGTCTTGTTGGGTAGAGGGTGTTGTCCTAACGACGGGGCGGTCCCCGTCAACCTGCGAGAGCTAGTTTCGTCCTTGGAGATGTACCGGGGTGTCCATCACGGGGGGTATCCGGACGAGTGGATGGCCGATATGTACACGAACGCCGACCCTGACTTCGGACATCCGGCTTTTGCTTACGACATTCAATCCACTACGCAACTCATTCAGGGATATGACTACCATTACACCCCATTGCCGTCTGGTTGCACAGTAGACGATTGTACCGCGTTTACCGTCACAGCGATTCCTCATGAGTACAAGAGGACGGGTTCTCGCTCATTCTTTGTGAATGAATCTGCTCAGGTCCGGCACTGCATTGGTGTTGCAGCGGATGCTGAGGACGAGGTCGTTGATAAACGTCCCAGGAAGTGCCGACAAAGTGTCAGGCACTTCCTGGCACAGTGAACAAGTGGCCGAGTGGCCCAGATAAAGTGCCAAGCACTTCTCCAAATGACAAGCAGGAAACAGCGGAGGCGCGCATGAACCCTTGGGTGTCGATCTGGCTGCATCCACGACAGACCATCCGCGAAGTGCTTGCTCGCGGATGGGGGCGTTACGCTATCTGGATCGCGGCCGCAGCTGGTGCCGCCAATATGGTCATGATGGTCATGGTGACAAGCTATAGCGTAGGGAAGGCGGCAGCAGAAGTCCTCGGCATCGCGATTGCTGGGGCAATATGGGGTGTTATTGTTCTCTACCTGGTTGGATGGATACTCCGGTGGGTTGGGGGCTGGCTAGGCGGCAAGGCATCAACAGCCGATGTCCGTGCAGCGCTTGCCTGGGTTGATGTCACCACCCTGTATATCTTCGTGTTTTGGTTAGTGGTGGTCGCGGCGACCGGAGGCCGCGTGGACACAGGCATGGGCGTACTATTCCTCGTGGTTTTCGTCGTCGTGATCTGGGCATTCGTGCTCAAGTGTCATACCCTTGCCGAGGTCCACCAATTCTCAGTATGGAAAGGTTTGGGGACGCAGCTGATTTTAAGCACGCTGCTCGGTATTCCGCTCATGGTCGCCATTGCACTCCCGAATGTCTTACGAGGGCGAATGCAAGCCAACCAGTCGGCAGCAATCGGCAATTTGCGCTCCATAATCTCATCGCTTGAGATGTACCGGGCCCAAGGGGATCATTACCCGGACGCCTGGCAGGCTGCGATGTATCCTACCGGTAAGGAGCCGCTTGGGACTCCGAGCTTCAATGCCGACTTGTCCGATGGGCATGTAGTGCAAGCCTACCGCTATCGATATGAAGCGATGCCGAAGGGCTGCCGCGCATCAGCGTGCACAGGCTACCAGGTCACGGCGTTGCCGGTCTCGTCTGCCGGCTGGAATGATCTGGATCCGGCTTTTCTCGCTGAAGCGGACGGCTTAATTCACCACTGTTCCGGCCAGGCCGGGGTGACGCCGCAGTCGCCCACGATCGACCAGCCCGTGGTTCCTTGCCCGCGGATGTAACGATTTCTGCCATCGACGAGCAACGGCCCGCACATTGCTTGCGGTTGATAACGTACTCAGGTGCCAGGATTTCCCCTGACTAAGATCAGCAGGGTGCGCTACTGAGGCGTTCCTCACCGGCACTGCGGCAGAAATCGTACCTGTGGTGAAGATTGATGGGCGCACGATCGGCGAAGGCCGCCCCGGCCCGGTGACCAAGGCCCTGCAAAAGGCGTTCCACGCGCTCACGAAGACCAGCGGCGTTCGCTACTGAAGCGCTGCCGCCCCTGCGTGAAAGCGCTGTGCTCAAACACCTCGCTGCGGCTCGGAACTCGCACAGCACTTCCACTCCGGGGCGCCAGCACTTAGCAGGACTACTGCAGGCTGGTTCGGCGGCCTTGCGGGAAGCCTCGCCGCGAGTTCCGCAGCCCGAAGGGCGAGGACTGTTTGAGCGCCGAGGCTTCCCGCAAGGCCGACGGTCCGAGCATGGCAGGCCATGGACGAACCTGATAGACTAGTCGGCAGGGGACCATCACCATGCTGTGTGAAATGTGTAAGCAATCTCAAGCCACGGTGCATCTGACCGAGATCGTCAACGAGCAGATGACCGAGCTGCATCTGTGCGAGACCTGCGCCAACCAGAAGGGGGCTCAGGTTGAGAGCCATTTTGGGCTCTCGGATATGCTCTCAGGGCTCGCCGACTTCAACAAGACCCAGGAGACCGAGGGCGAGACGGCTTCGAAGGCCTGCCCGTCGTGCGGCATGACGTACGAGGATTTCCGTAAGGTTGGGCGCCTGGGGTGCGCGCAGTGCTACCAGACGTTCAAGCGCAGCCTCGGGACCCTGCTGAAGCGCATCCATGGCTCGCCGATTCACTTAGGCAAAACCCCCGCCCGGCTGGTCAAGCCGGCCAAAAGCAAGACCGAGCTGGCGGAGCTGAAGAAAAAGCTCGATCGGGCCATTGAAGACGAAGCGTTTGAAGAGGCCGCGCGCCTGCGCGACCAGATCCGCCGCATGGAGCAGCAAGACCAGCAAGCTAAAAGGAAGGCTTCGGGCGCCAATGGCTAGCCCCAAGGACCACCTCGCGGAGCTGCTCAAGCAGCCCAGCGAATGGCTGCGCGGCAGCGGGCCGGTCTCGGATATCGTGATCTCGAGCCGCATCCGCTTCGCGCGCAACCTGGAGAAGTTTCCCTTCGCCACCCGAGCGAGCCTCACCTCGCAGGCCGCGGTGCTCAAGGCGGTGAAGGAGGGCTTGACGCACGTGCCCTCGCTCGGGCAGCCGATGCTGCTGGAGATGGCCGACCTCAATGAGGTGGACCGGCAGCTGTTGGTCGAGCGCCATTTGGTGAGCCGCGAGCACGTGGTGCACGCCGACCACAAGGCTGTCGCGATCGGCAGCGGCGAAGTGATCAGCATCATGATCAACGAAGAGGACCACCTGCGCATCCAGGTGATGCAGTCGGGCATGAACCTGCGCGATGCCTGGGGGCTGATCGACACGCTGGATGACGAGCTCTCTGAAGCCCTCCCCTATGCCTACTCGAGCGACTGGGGGTATCTCACCTGCTGCCCTACCAACACCGGCACCGGCATGCGCGCCTCGGTGATGGTGCATTTGCCCTCGCTCGTGCTGACCAAGCAGATCAACAAGGTGCTGCACACGATTACGAAACTGGGCTTGACCGCCCGCGGGCTCTACGGCGAGGGCACCGAGGCCTCGGGCAATTTCTTTCAGATCTCGAACCAGGTGGCCCTGGGCCGCTCGGAAGAGGAGCTCATCGAGAACATCGAGCGCATCCTCAAGGAAGTGATCCACCAGGAGCAGGCCGGGCGCGACTCGCTGCTGACCAACAATCGCATCCAGCTGGAGGATCGCGTGTGGCGGGCCTACGGCATCCTCAAGCACGCCAAGACCATCAGCTCGAATGAGGCGTTGGATCTGCTCTCGGCCGTGCGGTTGGGGGTGGACCTCGGCGTCATGAACGGGCTGGGCCGCAACACGGTGAACGAGCTGTTTCTGTTTTCACAACCGGCGCATTTGCAGAAGCTTGAAGGGAAGGCGTTGACCGCCAAGGAGCGCGACGCCAAACGCGCGCACCTCATCCGCAGCAAGCTGGGCGGATCATAAGGAGAGCCGTGTATGTTCAATAAATTTACCGAACGGGCGCGCAAGGTGATCTTGCTGGCGAAAGAGGAGGCCAAGCGCTTTAACCACGACTATATCGGCACCGAGCACATCCTGCTGGGACTCATCCGCGAGGGCGAGGGGGTCGCGGCCGCCGTGCTGCAAAAGCTGGGCCTCTCGCCCGAGAAGATCCGCCTCGAGGTCGAGAAGCTCGTGCAAAGCGGCCCGAGCACCATGGTCTCGGGCGATATCCCCTTCACCCCGAAAGCCAAGAAAGTGATTGAGCTCGCGATGGAGGAAGCACGCAGCCTGGGCCATAATTACATCGGCACCGAGCACCTGCTGCTGGGGCTCATCCGCGAGGGCGAGGGGGTGGCCTCGCAGGTGCTGATGAACCTCGGGTTGGACTTAAACCGCGTGCGCAACGAGGTGATCACCTTGCTCGGCTCCTCGAGCCCGGCCCCGGCCCCCGGGGCGGCTGGCCAGCAGTCGCGCACCAAGACGCCGGCGTTGGATGCCTTCGGCCGCGACCTCACCCAGCTGGCGCGCGAGGGTAAGCTCGACCCGGTGATCGGGCGCAAGGAAGAGATTGAGCGCGTGATTCAAATTCTCGCGCGGCGCACCAAGAACAACCCGGTGCTGCTGGGCGAGGCCGGCGTGGGCAAGACCGCCATCGTCGAGGGGCTGGCCCAAATGGTCATCAAGGGCGACGTGCCCGAGATGTTGCGCGAGAAGCGCGTCATCATCCTGGACTTGGCGCTCATGGTGGCCGGCACCAAGTACCGCGGTCAGTTCGAGGAGCGCATCAAGGCGGTGATGGATGAAATCCGCCGCACCGAAAACGTGACCCTCTTTATCGATGAAATTCACACGCTCGTCGGGGCCGGCTCGGCCGAAGGGGCGATTGACGCCTCGAACATCCTCAAGCCCGCGCTCTCGCGCGGCGAGGTCCAGTGCATCGGCGCCACGACCCTGGATGAGTACCGTAAGTACATCGAGAAGGACGCGGCCCTGGAGCGGCGCTTTCAGACGATCCTCGTCGAGCCGCCCTCGGTGAGCGAGACCATCGAGATCCTGAAAGGGTTGCGTGACAGGTACGAGGCGCACCACCGCGTGAAGTACCTGGATGAGGCGCTGGAAGCCGCGGCCAAGCTCTCGAATCGCTATATCCCGGGGCGCTTCCTGCCGGATAAGGCCATCGACCTCATCGATGAGTCCGGCTCGCGCGCGCGTCTCTCGGTGCTCACCATGCCGCCGGAGATCAGGGCGCTGGAAGAGAAGATTGAGCACATCCGCAAAGAGAAGGAATCCGCCATCAAGGGCCAGGACTTCGAGCTGGCCGCATCCCTTCGCGACCAGGAACGCGAGGCCCGCGAGCAGCTGGAAAAGGTGAAGGGCGATTGGAAGAAGACCAAGGGGGAAGCGATGCCCGTGGTCACGGCCGAGGAGATCGCCGTGATTGTCTCCAAGTGGACCGGCATCCCGCTGATCCGCCTCGAGGAGAAAGAAACCGAGCGCCTGCTGCAGATGGAAGGGGTGGTGCACAAGCGCGTCATCGGCCAGGACGAAGCCATCGCCGCGATCTCGCGCGCGGTGCGCCGCTCACGGGCCGGCATCAAGGATCCCCGGCGGCCCATCGGCTCGTTCATCTTCCTAGGGCCCACCGGCGTGGGCAAGACGCTGCTGGCCCGCGCGCTGGCCGAGTTTCTCTTCGGCGACGAAGAGGCCCTCATCCAAATCGATATGTCCGAGTACATGGAGAAGTTCAACGTCTCCCGCCTGGTCGGCGCGCCGCCGGGCTATGTCGGCTATGAAGAGGGCGGGCAGCTTACCGAGCGCATCCGCCGCCGGCCGTATTCGGTGGTCTTGCTGGATGAGATCGAGAAGGCGCATCCCGACGTGTTCAACCTGCTGCTGCAGGTGCTCGAAGAGGGCCGCCTGACCGACAGCTTCGGCCGCAAAATCGATTTTCGCAACACGGTGCTCATCATGACCTCGAACCTGGGCGCGGAGATCTTGAGAAAGCAGGGCAGCATTGGGTTCGCCCCGCCGAACGAGGGCGAAACATTTGAGAAGATGCGCCTGCAGCTGATGGACGAAGTCAAGCGCGCCTTCAAGCCGGAGTTCCTCAACCGCATCGATGAGGTGGTGGTGTTCCACCCGCTCAACCACGCCGACCTCGATCAGATCGTCGAGGTCGAGATCGGCTACGTGCGGGAGCGCATCCGCGAGCAGGGCATCACGATCGACGCGGACGCCTCGGCCAAGGCCTTCTTGGTCGACAAGGGCTTCGACCCCACGTACGGGGCCAGGCCCCTGAAGCGGATCATCCAGCGCTTCCTGGAGGACCCGCTGGCCGAAGCCGTGATTTCCAAGCGCGTCAAGCAGGGCACCACCGTGCGCGTCTTCCGTAAGGGTGAAGCGCTCGAGTTCGAGGAGCTCCCCGTCGCGGCAGCCCCCCCGGCCTAGGCGGGGGGATGATTGCCCGCCTCAGCAGCTCCTTTCTGCAAACCACCGCGGCTGCGGGCGCGTGGGCGGTGGAGCTGTGCTGGTACGGCGGCAGCCTCACGCTGCTGCTGGCCCAGACCATCGGCGGGTTGGTGGCGCGCCCTCTGCGCCGCCAGGCCTTCGTGTACGAGCTGTGGAAGATCGGCGTGCAGTCGTGGTTCATTGTGGCCATCTGCTCGCTCTTTATCGGCATGGTGCTGGCGTTTCAGAGCGCCTACCAGATGCAGCAGCTCTCCGCCGAGATCTACATCGCGAGCCTCGTCTCCCTCTCGGTGGTGCGCGAAATCGGACCGGTGATCACCGCACTCATCGTGGCCGGCCGGGTGGGTTCGGCGATCGCGGCCGAGCTGGGCACGATGAAGGTGACCGAGCAGATCGACGCGCTGAGGACCTTGGCGGCCGACCCGGTGCGCTTCCTCGTCGTGCCCCGCTTTCTGGCCATCCTGATCGGGTTGCCGGTCTTGACCCTCTGGGCCGATGCGCTGGGGATCTTGGGCGGCTTCCTCGTGGGCACGCTCCGGCTCGACATCTTGCCCAGCCTCTACTGGAAGATGACGACCCTCGCCCTGGTCTTCAAGGACCTGTTCTCCGGGCTGCTCAAGTCGGTCATCTTCGCGATGATCATCTGCGTGGTGAGCTGCTTCGAGGGCTTCCGCACCGAAGGGGGGGCCGAGGGCGTGGGCCGCTCCACTACGGCGGCCGTGGTCTCATCCTTTCTGTTGATCATCGCTGCCGACTGTCTCTGCACGGCGCTGTTCTATTTCGTGTGGCGCTGACATGATCGAGATCTGCGGGCTCTCCAAAGCGTTCGGCGAGAAAGTGGTCCTCGAGAACGCCAACCTCACGATCCAGCGGGGCGAGACCATGGTGGTGATCGGCCGCTCAGGCTCGGGCAAATCGGTGCTGCTGAAGCACGTGATCGGCCTCATCAAGCCCGATGCCGGCACGGTGACGGTTGAGGGGGTGGACGTGAGCCGCGCCTCCGGATCTCAGCTGGACCAGGTGCGCCTGAAGTTCGGGATGCTGTTTCAGGGGGCGGCGCTGTTCGATTCGATGACGGTCTTTGAGAACGTGGCCTTCCCGCTGCAGGAGCACACCGGCATGTCGGGGGCTGAAATCGAACAGCGGGTGCACGAATGCCTCGAACTCGTGGGCTTAAGCGGCGTGGAGGACCTCGAGCCGGCGGAGCTCTCGGGCGGCATGCGCAAGCGGGCCGGATTGGCGCGGGCGCTGGCCGTGAAACCCGAGATCATCCTCTATGACGAGCCCACCACGGGCCTCGATCCCATCATGGCCGATGTGATCAATGACTTGATCGTGGCCCTGCGCGATCGGCTGAAAGTGACCTCGGTGGTGGTGACCCACGACATGCGCAGCGCCTACAAAGTGGCGGACCATATTGCCATGCTCTACAATGGCGGTATTGTGGAAGTGGGCACGCCGCCGCAGATCAAGGCGAGCCAGAACCCGCTGGTGCAGCAGTTCATCCAGGGGCAGGCGGTGGGGCCCATCCAAGAGGGCCTGCCGGATCGACGCATTCTCGCGCGCTGGTCCTCGCGGCACGGCGGCTCGTTGTAGTCGTAACCCATAGGGAGCCATGGCACAACAGCGCTGGTCATTGGAGATCAAGGTAGGGGCGTTCGTGGTCCTGGGCTTTGCTTTGCTGATCTTCTTCGTCTTCGCCATCGGCGACCTCTCCACGCTGTTCGAACCCGGCCATCAGCTGCACGTGCACTTCGATTCCGCCAATGGCATCACCGACGGCTCGCCGGTGCAGTATGCCGGGGTGGAGGTGGGCAAGGTGCAGGGGGTCAAGATCGTCCAAACCGACGGGCAACGGCCGCAAGTTCAGCTGACCATTCAGCTGCCGGACCGGGTGCAAGTGCGGGCGGATGATGAGGCGGCGATCAGCACCTTTGGCCTGTTGGGGGAAAAATACCTGGAGCTGACGCCGGGTCCGGGCGCCGGGCCCATTCTCGAGCCCGGCGGCACGCTGGTGGGGCGGCCTCCGGTGTCGACCGACCAGATCATCGAGCGGTCGGATAAGGTGCTCAGCGAGTTCCACCAGACGCTGCAGGGCCTGAACAGTTTCGTCGGCAATGAGGAGGCGCGCACGTATTTCGTGGAGGCCATGAAGGAGGCGCGCGATGCCACCCGCCAATGGAAGCTGGTGGGCGAGCGGCTCAACCTCGCCCTGCTCCATGCCGAATCCGGGCAAGGCACGCTGGGCGGCTTTCTGTACAACGACGAGCTGTACAACCGCTCGGTGGCCTTCATTGACGATCTGCGCGCCAACCCCTGGAAACTCCTGGTTCGTCCCAAGAAAAAAGACCCGGACAAGCAGTCGTAACCCGCGGCGGGATTCGCATGCCCAAACTGAAGACACTGTACTGCTGCCAGCAGTGCGGCCACCAATCGCCCCGCTGGCAGGGGCGCTGCCCCTCGTGCCAGGTCTGGAACAGCCTCGTGGAAGAAGTGGTCGAGGCCTCAGCCCCTTCGGCGGCGGCCACCGAGGCCAGCCTGACGGCCGCCCCCCCCACCCTGCTGGCGGACGTCTCGGTGGATGAGGCGCCGCGCATGCGCAGCGCGATCGATGAACTGGACCGGGTGCTGGGCGGCGGCATCGTGCCGGGTTCTGTCGTGCTGGTCGGCGGCGAGCCTGGCATCGGCAAATCCACGCTGCTCTTGAACATGGCCGGCGCGCTCGCCGCGGCCCGGCAGACAGTGCTCTATGTCAGCGGGGAAGAGTCCATGGCGCAGACCAAGCTGCGCGCCGCGCGCCTGGGCCTCTCGGACGCGGCGATTTTTCTGCTGGCCCAGACGAGGCTGGAGGCGATCATCGAGGCGGTCAAGCAGGTCAAGCCCGACGTGGTGATCGTGGACTCGGTGCAGGTCATTGAGACCGAGGCGCTGGCCTCGGCCCCAGGGTCGGTGGGGCAGGTGCGCGCCTGCGCGTATGCGCTCGTGCAGGCGATGAAGGCCAGCCGCATTGCGCTGTTTCTGGTAGGCCACGTCACCAAGGACGGCTCGCTCGCCGGCCCCAAGGTGCTTGAGCATCTGGTGGACACCGTGCTGTATTTTGAAGGCGAGCCCACCAGCGGCTTTCGCGTGCTGCGCTCCACCAAGAACCGTTTTGGGCCCACGTTTGAGCTCGGGGTCTTCCACATGACCGCCGAGGGCCTGGTGCAGGTCACCAATCCCTCAGAGCTCTTCCTCAGCGATCGCACGGAGGCGGTCCCCGGGTGCATGGTGACGGTGAGCCTCGAGGGCAGCCGGCCCATGCTGGTGGAAGTGCAAGCGCTCACCAGCCCCTGCGGCATCGGCTTGCCCCGTCGGCGCACCACCGGTATCGAGTTTAACCGCCTCTCCATGCTGCTGGCCGTGCTGGAGCGCCGCGTCGGGCTGCACTTGATTCCGCAGCAAGACGTGTTCGTCTCCTCGCTGGGCGGCATCCAGCTTACGGAGCCGGCGGCCGACTTGGCGGTGGCCATCGCCATCGCTTCGAGCCTGAAGGAAAAGCCCGCCGGCCGGCGCGATGTCGCCATCGGCGAAGTGGGCCTCACCGGCGAGATCCGGCCCGTGGCGCATATCGCCCAGCGGCTGCATGAGGCCAAGCGCGTGGGCTTTACCCGCTGCCTGGTGGCGGCCCAGCGCGGGGGGCTTGCGCGCGTCGAGGGCTTAGAGATTATTCCCGTCTCGCATGTGCGCGAGGCGGTCGCGAAGGCGTTTGACTAAGAGCATCAGGAGCGTGTGATGGATCTGCGGTGGGTGCGGGTGGGGTTTGTGGTGATCAGCGCGCTGCTGGGCTCTCAGCTCATCGGGCAGGCGCAGAGCTGGGGGTTTGGGCTGCGGCTGCTGGCCGGCGCGCTCTCCGGCGTCTTGCTGGTGCTGTGTGAGGCGCTTATCCATCGCATCGGCCGGGTGTCGGTGCGGGGCTTTTCGGCCGCGGTCTTCGGGCTGCTCTTTGGCCTGTTGATGGCCAAGCTGGTCTCCGATGCGATCACGCTGATTCCCTTTGATCCCGGGACGCTGGGCGTCATCCGCGTGGGGCTGACCTGGGGGTTTTGCTATCTAGGCATGGCCATGGCGCTGCGCGGCCGCGATGAATTCAACGTGATCATTCCCTACGTGCGCCTCAGCCGCCATGACCGCGGCGAAGATGCCTCGCTGGTGGATACCAGCGCCATTATCGATGGCCGGCTGCTGGACTTGTGCAAAAACAAGTTCGTCCAGGGCCGGCTGATCATCCCGCGGTTCGTGCTGAAAGAGCTGCAGGCGGTGGCCGACAGCACCGATGGGGTCAAGCGCGCGCGGGGTCGCCGGGGGCTGGAGGTGCTCAACCAGCTGCGGCAGCAAAGCGCGGTGGATGTGCGCATTCATGAGGAAGACTTGCCGGCGATCCAGGAGATCGATGCCAAGCTGGTGAAGCTCGCCCAGATCCTGAGCACCCGGATCATCACCAACGACTACAACCTGCACAAAGTCGCCGAGATCCAAAATGTCAGCGTCCTGAATGTCAACGAGCTCGCCCAAGCGCTGCGCCCGGTGGTGCTGCCCGGCGAGATGCTCGAGGTGAAACCGATCAAGGAAGGCAAAGAGCCCCACCAGTCGGTAGCGTATCTGGATGACGGCACGATGGTGGTCGTCGAGCAGGGCCGCGCCTTGATCGGCCAGAGCGTGCGCGGGGTCGTGACCAGCGTGCTGCAAACCGCGGCCGGGCGCATGGTGTTCGTGCGGCCGGATAGCGCGCCCGCGAAGCGCTGAA